>CAZFCI010000203.1:0-4547 GCA_964517525.1 uncultured Clostridia bacterium
GTTCCATAATTCTTTATAAGTTTCCAAGGAAGTCAATCCTGATTTTAGAATTCTTGGGTTTTTACCTAACACTTCAAATAATGAGTATCCTGTAAGTTCTTCAAATCTTGGATTTACATATAATATTTTCGCTTCAGAATCAGTTATTACAACAACAGCTGGACTATGTTCTATTGCCATGGAAAGTTCCTTAAGTTTATTTTCAATTTCTTTCCTTTCCGTCACATCCCTTGAAATAAACAAAAGCTCATCTCTCATAATGTTAACAGTGCTTTCAATATATCTCCAATTACCGTTTTTATCTATAACCCTATATTCAAGTCTTTCAAAAACTTCAGGCGAACCTTCAAAACCTTTCCTCCTCTCTACATAACTTTTCAGAATTGGCAATATAACATCTCTATCTTCTGGATGAATTCCAGCAAGGGCTGATTTGCCGATGAGCTCCTCAGGTTCGTATCCCATTATATTTTTAAGAGAAGGAGATACATAAGTATATACAGGATTCAAAGAGAAAGTTGTAATTACAATCATATCGCTCGTTTTTTCACTTATTAAACGAAATCTTTCTTCAGAATTTCTCAGTTCCTCTTCCATCCTTTTTCTTTCTGTTATATCCCAGAAGACTCCAAGGACTCCAATTACTTTTCCATGCTTGTCCTTTACAGGAGCCTTAAGAGTGTGAACTGTGAACTCCTCACCATCTTTTATATATGATTCATCAAATTCTTCCACTATATCTTCTTCCATTATCCTTCTATCATCTGCTCTATACTTTTCAGCGAGTTCCTTAGGAAAGAAATCGTAGTCGGTTTTCCCTTTTACTTCCTCAGGGTCTATTTTAAGGTCATCTGCATAGCTTTTGTTGCAAAAGATGTAAATGGAGTTCCTGTCTTTATAGAAAATTTTCTGAGGAATACTATCAAGAAAGAACCTGTAAGTTCTTTCAAGAGTGGTTTTTTCCTCTTTTTTCATAATTTAAATTATATTAAATTTCAGATCTTAAACAAAGTCCTATTCTAATTGTTCATTTTTCAGCTCACCAAGAAGTGAAGAAAGTCTTGTATTCCTTTTGTAAGGCTTGTTATTTCTAATTGCAATTGCAAGAGCCTTTTTCGATCCCACGAGAACTGCAATCCTTTTTGCTCTTGTCAAAGCTGTGTAGAGAAGATTCCTCTGAAGCATTATGTAATGCTGGATTAAAACTGGCATTACACAAGCCTCATACTCACTTCCTTGAGATTTATGAACAGAAATTGCATAGGCAAGAGTGAGCTCATCAAGCTCTTCCCTTTCATATCTAACCTCCCTATCAAAAAGAACATTAATCCCTTTTTCATCAATATAAATAACCCTTCCAATATCACCATTGTAAATATCCTTATCATAGTTATTCTTTATCTGCATAACCTTGTCACCAATTCTAAAGGGAATTCCTGAAAAGCTCCCTCCTTTAGGGTTTAATCTCTCCTGCAATGTCCTGTTAAAGTTTTCAACTCCAGCAATACCTTTGTATAGAGGTGAAATTATCTGGATTTGGGAACTAATGGGATTAAAACCAAATTTTTCAGGAAGATCTTCTGTTACAAGTTTAACAATTATCTGAAAAGCTTTTTCTTCATCCTCTTCTGGTATAAATACAAAGTCATCTCTATCCCTATAAATGTATGGAAACTCTCCTCTTCTTATTCTGTGACTATTGACAACTATCATGCTCTCCCTTGATTGTCTAAAAATCTCATCAAGTTCTACAACCTTTATTATTCCTGATTGAATCAAATCCTTCAGAATGTTGCCAGGACCAACTGATGGAAGCTGGTCCTTATCTCCCACAAAAATAAGGGATGTCCATGGAGGAATTGCCTTCATAAAGTGGAACATTAAAGGAATATCAACCATTGAAAATTCGTCAACAATAATCAAATCCGCTTTTAAAGGGTTCTTTTCATTCTTAAGAAAAATATTTTCACCCGGTTTGTATTCAAGAAGTCTGTGGATTGTCTTTGCATCCTCGCCCGATGTTTCTGAAAGTCTTTTTGCTGCTCTTCCTGTTGGAGCACATAGTAAAACTCTCCTTCCAAGTTTATTGTATATTTTTATAATTGCTCTTATTATAGTTGTTTTTCCTGTACCAGGACCTCCAGTGAGAATCATAATTTTTTCTCTTAAAGAGGATTCAATTGCTTCAACTTGCTTTGGAGCAAATTTTATTCCCATTTCCTTTTCGGACTCCTCGATGTAATGCTTTGTATCAAGGACTAATTGATTTTTAAGAAATTTTAGATTTTCAATTATCCCTTTTGCAATTTCCAGCTCTGCTTTGAAAAAGAAAGGTAAATAAAGAGCCTCTTTCTCCTCATTTTTTACTTTTATAACTTTTCCTTCTTTAACAAGTTCATCTATTAAGAAAAAAACATTACCCAAATTATCGAGCTCAAGCTCCTTCATTGCTTTTTCGGCGATGATATCGGAATATGAAAAAACATTGCCATCCTCAAGTTCTTTGCTCATTAAATAAAGTATGTAAGCCTTTACTCTAAGGGGGGATTTGGGATCAATCCCTGATGAGAGTGCAATTTTATCGGCTGTTTTAAAACCTATTCCGAAGATATCATCAGCAAGTTGATATGGGTTCTCTTTTATTATTTTCAGGGAATTATTTCCATACTCATTATATATTTTCATTGCTGTTCTTAATGTTAATCCAAGATCCTGGAGTTTTATAAGAATATGACTTTTTTCTTTGTGTTCTTTCCAAGATTCGACAATCGATAGAATCTTTTTTTCTCCAATCCCCTCAACCTCAGCCAGTCTCTCTGGTTCCTTAGAAATTACCTCTATGGTTTCGTCCCCAAATTTATCAACAATTCTTTTTGCAAGTTCAGGTCCAATTCCCTTTATAAGACCAGAGGATAGGAATTTTCTTAATCCTGAAGATGAAGAGGGAGTAAAAATTTGGTACCTTTCAGCTTTAAATTGCTCACCCCACTTATCAGATTTTACCCATTTACCATCAATTGAAATTGTCTCTCCTGGAGATAACTCAGGAAAATTGCCAATAACAATTACCCCCTTATTTAACTTCTCATCTTTAACTTTTAGAACTGTAAAACTTGAGGATGGATTGAAAAATATTATTTTCTCTACAATTCCAGTAATAATTTCAGACATTAAATACAGAATAAAAAGATGGTGGGCGATGCAGGATTCGAACCTGCGACTTCTACCGTGTGAAGGTAGCACTCTACCCCTGAGTTAATCGCCCACATTTTATAATTTTAAACGATTTTTGAAAAAAGCTAAAGTTCCCCTTTAATTCTGAATCTAATCTTCTCAAGCTCAAATCTTGCTTTTCCTAAATTCCCATTTTTCCTCATTGCGTAAAAAATGAAATAATTCTGATTTATAACCTTTACAAGAAATACAAACTCTTGGTGAGAAAACACCAGTTCATTCAAAATTCCAAATTTAGATACCTCAGGATTTATCTTTAAAAGATTTAACAAAGATGCTATCTCAACAGCAATTGGCTCGATGTCAATCTTTTCATCCCAGTTTATTTTTTCCACTGTCAATCCATCAGAATCCATTATCAAAATTCCTGTAGAATAGGATATTTTCTCTTTCAATGCTTTAAAATGAGATTCAAACATTTTTATATCCTGCCTGTTTAATCTGAGAAATTCTCTCGAGAAGCTTCTCCAGCAAATTGGCATAAGCTGAATAATAAGAGGATTTGCTCACCCTATCTTCAAGCTCCTTCGCCTTCTTCAAAAAAACTTCATCCTTTTTTGTTTCATACAACTTGTAATATGTTTCTATTGCTTTATCTAAAAGACCTTGCTTTAAATATATCTCTGCCATTGTCGGAGTCACAAACGCTTCTTCCTTCTCTTCTTTTTCTTTTATTTCTCTCACCATTGTAGCAACTTCTTCTGGTGAAATTCTTTTTGTTGCAAATTCTTCTTCAACCTCTTCAAAAGTAGGTTCTTCAGGAAGAGAACGGACGATTTTCTCCTCCTTTATTTCTGCCTCCCCTCTCTCAAATAAAGGCTCTTCTTCAGGCAGAGTCAAAGGTTTTTGCACTTCCTTCTTCTCTATGATTGTTTTTACCTCCATTAGCCTTCGGGAGATTTCCTCGTCAAAGGGGTTGAAGAAAAAGAGCTTTTCAAGAGCATCTTTTGCGCATTGAAAATCCTTTTTATGCATGCAGATTTCGTAGAGAATTCTGTAAGCCTGAGTGGTTTCAGGTGCTCTACTGAGGATATTGTTAAGAAGAGTTAGAGATTCGTCAAATCTACCAATCTTAAATAAAATCTCAGCAAGAAGAACCTGACCTGATATTGAATTGGGCTGTTTTTCAAGTCCTTTGTTGCATGCTTCAAGAGCCTTTTCGAAATTCAGCTCATCCCTGTAGGCTTCAGCAAGGATAAAATAATTTTGAGGAGTTGGGTTAAATTTTGCTTTTCTTTCAAGCTCCTCTATTTTAAGAGGCATTTCTTATTCCAAATAGATTGGAATGTCACAATAAATGAACATATTTGAAT
>CAZFCI010000204.1:0-31650 GCA_964517525.1 uncultured Clostridia bacterium
ATTATATCCTTCTGGTCTTCCTTTAAGTTCTTCATCATCAGATAAGGAGTAGGGCGTTTTTGCAATGCATACAGGAAGATTCCCAAACCCAAGACTTTCAAAGATATCAATTTTTTTCTTTGTTTTTTTATCAAATTCAACATCCTTTGCCCCATAAATCTTCCCTGCAACAATTTTAACTTTCTCAATCAAAGGAATTTCTAAGGGATAGAGAAATTGAAAGCTGGAAGATTCCTTTCCCATAAGCCTGAGAAGCTTTTCAGCAAGTTCAATTCCACCCTCTCCTCCCTTACTCCATACCTCGCATAAAGCATTTTCTATACCCTCTTTTGAGCAGAGCTCCTCAAATTTTTTTAATTCCTCATCCCTATCCTCTGAGTGTCTATTGAGGGCAACGATTAAAGGAACCCCAAAAAGTTTTACATTTTCAACATGTTTTTTTAAGTTTTCAAAACCTTTTTCAATCGAACCATCCCCATGATACTTTAAAGCTCTTATTGTCGCAACAATTACACAGGCATCTGGAGGAGGAATATGCCCTGTTCTTACAACAATGTCAAAAAATTTCTCTGCACCAAGATCAGCACCAAAGCCAGATTCTGTTATGACGAAGTCAGAAAGTTTTAGAGCAATATCCATTGAGATTACTGAGCAGGTTCCATGGGCAATATTGGCAAAAGGACCTCCATGGATAATTGCAGGATTCCCTTCAAGGGTCTGGACTAAGTTTGGTTTTATAGCATCTTTTAGAAGGACAGTCATTGCTCCCTCTGCTTTAAGATCCTTTGCATATACAGGTTCTCCTTTTAAAGAAAAACCAATGAGTATATTTCCTAATCTTTCCTTTAATTCCTTTAGGGATTTTGAAAGACAAAGGATTGCCATTACTTCTGATGCTGCTGTTATATCGAAACCTGTCTCCCTTGCAATCCCCTGAAAAGCTCCACCAATCCCTATAACTATTGACCTTAAGGCTCTGTCATCAACATCTAAAACCCTCTTCCAGAGGATCTGTCTTGGATCTACAATTGTTGATGTTATTTCGTGATGGATATGATTATCAATTATTGCTGATAATAGATTGTGGGCAGAGGTAACAGCATGCATATCCCCTGTGAAATGAAGATTTACATCCTCTGAAGGAATTACCTGAGCATAACCTCCACCTGTTGCACCACCCTTTAGACCAAAGACAGGACCCAGAGATGGCTCCCTTAAAGTAACTATTGAATTCTTCCCAAGTTTATTAAGGGCATCGCAAAGCCCTATACAAACTGTTGTCTTACCTTCTCCTGAGTGGGTTGGAGTCATTGCAGAGACAAGAATCAGTTTCCCCTTTCTCTCCCTATTTAAAGCCTCTAAAGAAATCTTAGCCTTGTAATTTCCGTATACCTCCAGATAATCATCATTTATTCCAATTTTCCTTCCGATTTCTTTAATATTTTTTGGCATAAACTTTTTTGCTATTTCTCTGTCTCCATTCATTTCCAACCTCTCAAATTTCTATCTTCCTCTTCAATTTTCTCTTTTAATTTTTCCTGATATTTTTTTATTTTACCCTCCAGTTCTTTTGAGGACAATGCAAGGATTTTAAGAGCTGAAAGAGCGCATTCCTCAGGCTCAAGAACAAGCATTGGAGCAACACCAGATGGCATCCTTATAGATGAGAAAATATCTGCTCCTCCAAATTTTTCACTATAGGGAGGACAGGCTAAAACAGGTTTTGTGGTATTTGCATCGACAAATCCGCTAAGAGCATTACTTTTTCCAGCAACAGTTATAAAAACCACTTTTTCCTGCTCATTTTCTCTTATTATATCCAGGACTTTAAGAGGAGTTTTGTGGGCAGAGGCTATTCTCATTTCATATTCAACGCCAAAATCTTCGAGAACCTTACAAATCTTCTTTGAGTGTTCAATATCACCCTTTGAACCCATTATAATTATTACTTTCATTTTAACCCCCTTTCTTTTACTGCCAATTTATAAATTAAAAATCCAAAAAGGGAAAAAACTAAAATTGAGAGAAGATTACTTAGCCAATCGTATTTTTCCAGAAGAAAAGAAAGAGATATCCTGTCAAGCCATCCCAATATTTTCAAGACAGCTATAAGAACTGCAATTATTGCTCCACCAGCAATTAGTCCTGATGAGAAAAGAGTTGCTATCTTATCCGCTTTTTCATAATTTTCTCCCCTAACTCTTCTTCTAACCAGAGAATTTATCAGTCCACCAAAGATCAAAGAAGATGAGGTTGATATGGGCAAATAGAGTCCAATGGCAAAACTAAGGGAAGAGACTCCTAAAAGCTCTGCAATTAATGCAAGAATTGCTCCCACAAAGAGAAGTTCCCATGGAAGGGTTCCTCCCATGATTCCATCTATAATAGTTTGAAGGAGTCTTCCCTGAGGTGCTGGAAATGATGATGTTCCAAGGGTGTATGCTTTATGTAGAGCAATTAGTATTAGACCTGCAAGGGTTGCGGAGAATCCAGCTCCCAAAATTTCTGCAATCTGAATTTTTAAAGGTGAATTTCCAATGTAAAGACCAGTTTTTAAATCTTGAGAGATTCCTCCTGAGTTGCATATTGCAGTTGCTATTGTAACGCCAACAGTTAATGCAGCCAATTTGCCACTTTCTCCTGAATATCCAAAGATAAAGAGAAAGACTGATGCAAGCATTAAGGAGGCAATTGTAAGTCCTGAGACTGGCTGGGATGTTGTTCCTATTAAGCCAACCATTCTTGCAGATACAGCGGAAAAGACAAAGGAAAAAACTAAAATTGTAATAGCTGAACCAAAGTTTAGATTAAATGAAGGTAGGAAAATTAAGAGCAACAAAATCAGTAATATTAAAATTAGGATTGTGGGAATGGGAATATCTTTTCCAGTCTCAACCGAAGGAGTTTCATCTTTTGAGATTAGACTTTTAAAGATTGGTTTTAAAGTTTTATAAATTGAGGGTAGAACTTTTATTGCTGATATTATTCCCCCTGTTGCTACTGCACCAGCACCAACAAACCTTATATAATTGCTCCAGATTTCCCAGGAGTCCATCTCTTTTATACTTTTTGATATTGAAAAGAAATCGCCAATTCTCGTTCCGCCAATTGAGTTAAACAAGGGAATTAGAAAGAACCAGGCAAGAATTCCTCCTGCAAACATTGTAAGAGCAATCCTGAGGCCAATTATGTATCCTACCCCCATCATTATAGGAGTTGTTTCAAATCCTATGGATGCCTTTCCGAGAGATTTAAAACTCCAGTATGGGTCTATTTTCCACAATCTTAGTCCCTGGGAAAGAAATTGAGCTAAGGAACTCACACCAATACCTAAAATAACAGGGGATGCAGTCTCCCCACCTTTGTCTCCTGCAATTATCAGATTTGCACAGGCTTTCCCTTCAGGATAGGGAAGGGTTGAATGCTCTTTAATAGTGAGGAGTTCCCTTAGAGGAATTGTAAATAGAATTCCGAGAAGTGCTCCAATAAAGGCTCCAATTCCAGAATAGAGAAACAGGGTGAAAAGGGACGAGTTGGGAAATAGAAATATCAGAGCAGGAACAGTGAAAATCACACCATTCATAAGAGCATCTCCTGAGGCAGCTATACTTTGAACTATGGTTGTTTCAAGGGGTGAGCCCTTCTTGAATACTTTTTTAACAAAGGCAATTGCCACAATTACAGATGGTATTGCTGCAGTAACAGTCATTCCCACCTTTAAACCAAGATACATGTTCCCTGCACCAAACACAAGGGCACATGAAAGACCAAGGATTAAAGCCCTTAAAGAGAACTGGGGGAGATTATTTTCGTCCCTGATGTAAGGTTCAGGTATCCCTTTCATTCCCATCCTCCTTCACTTTTCCCTGAAAAGGGTTATGGCAATATCTTCATTCTTTTTAAGAGCATTTAAAATTTCATACTTCTCCTTTTTACACCCAAGGATTACAGTCTTCCAGCTGTAAAGATGTCTTGGATTGTGAAAATCACTGTTGGCAACATAAGGAAACTTTTTCAATGAAACAACATTGAAAAGGTCGTCCCTGTTTGCTATCTCCCAGAGATGGACAATATCCTTTACATGGTCTCTATTGTTCCATAGATAGAAGGTCTCCCTTCCATGGGTGCTCTCTGTTTTGTGGGGGTGGCATGCAATCGACACTGCATCCTGCTTAATTATCTCAATGAGTATCTCTTCAGGCTCTAACTTTGCAGAAATGTACTCCTTTATGTCAAGAGCAATTATGTGGGCACCCTGTTTTTCAGAAACTGAATTCTTGGAGATCTCAACCCCTGGAATTACAACCATTTCATAAAGCTCCCATGCTCTTTCAGCTTCCTTCCTAAGAATCTCAAGATACTGGCTAAATTCATTTTCTTCAATGTAATAACCCTTTCCTCCAAATTTGATCTTCTTCATGGCAATTGCAACTTTGTCAACTATACTTTCTCCTGAAATTATGTGGTCAGTTATTGCTATGCAGTCAAACCCTGCTTTTCCATAAAGGTCTATAACATCTGAAACATTCATATCTCCATCACTTATTTTTGTATGGATATGGAAATCGCAAAGAAGGTAATCCTTTTTCATTGACACCTCCTTAATTTCCCTTAACAATTTCTGAAACAAAAACAGGTTTTACTCCAAAGATTTCTGCCTGGGGAAGAAGTTCTTTCAAAACTTCTATTGTAGTTGGATAAGGGTGAGCTATCCCTATAGCCTTCCCTTTCTTTTTTGCAATTTTGAACAATTTAAGAACATTTTTTTCGATTTGAGTCTTTGAGTTAATAGAGTCAATAAATATATTCCTTTCTGAAGATGGTAAACCAATTTTTTTTGCAACTTTCAAAGCTACAGAGTGGTCAGAGGTTTTACTGTCTATAAAGAAAAGATTTTTATTTTTTAGCTCATTTAGGATTATCTCCATCAAATGCTCATTCCTTGTAATTTTAGAGCCCTTGTGGTTGTTCATCCCCTTTGCTTGAGGTAAGGATTCTATTGCTTCTCTTACTCTATATTTTATTTCATCTTCACCCATTTTTTCATTTATTATCCCTATTTCTAAATCTCTACCATTGTTGGACTCCATTGGCATGTGGATGATTATTTCTTTTCCATTTGCAATTGCTATCTCAGAGCAATTTTTTGAGTTTGGAAGAAAGGGAAGGATTGAAAGGGTTAAAGGTTCCTTAATCTTTAAGATCTCTTCAAGCAAATCAAGAGAATAGCCAATATCGTCAATTATTATTGCCACCTTACCTTCAACTATTTTCTTCTCTTCTTTTCCTTTCTGAGTTAAACTTTCAAATTTTACAACTGCTATCTGTTCCCCCTTTAAGAAAATACTTAATTTGACTGAATCAGGTTTGTTTTTGTCCCATTCCATCCTTCCATTTAGCCCTCTTCTTTCAAGTTTTTCAAAAATTAAAAAGGCTTGAGCCTTAGACTCTGCAAGGGATGGGGTTTTTATCTTCCAGTATTTAAAACTGTTTCTTTCATAAAATTCCACATTCCTTGGAGAAAAACTTTTTAGAATAGGGCTCATAATTTCAAGAAGGGTTTCTTCTTCAGATTTCCTGAAAATATTTGAAAAAAGGAGGGATTTGTTTTTCTCCTTATATAGATAAAAATCAATAGAAAGGAGGATTAGTAGAATCAAAATTGAAACGAACAAATAAAAGAATGGTATCTTTGTTTTTCTATCTTTATCTTCTCTTTTTGATTCTTCCATCCAATTTTATTTTTCCTTTTGAATTAGCTCCTTTAAAAATTCATCTGTTATATATACCTTTTTGTCTGGGACAATACCTTCTTTGTAAAATAAGTTTCCAGATGGTGATAAAATCTCTTTGACCTTAAAAATAACAGCAGAACCATTGCTTAAATAAAAAATCTGCTGAATAGAAGTGATTCCAAGGGTCTGTTCTCCATAAATAATTCCTCTTTTTGAAGATTTTATAAGGTAAGAAAAGATTTCTGCTGGTCCGAATGTTCCCTTACCAACAATTAGATTTAATTGGACATCTTCAAAATAGGGCTTATCTTTCAACATAATTTCTTCCTTTTTCCCTTCTTTCCCCTGGAAAGTTACCTTCTCTTCTTTTGTGAAGAGATTTGCAAGTTTCAAACCTTCTTCAAAGTTTCCGTCCCAGCAGTTCCTTAAGTCAAATATTATTCTCTTTAAACCAAACCTTTTCTGCTCTGAAATAAAATTCTTAATGGAGTCAGAAAGGGAAGGATAGAAGCTATAGATTCTTAATAGAAAGGTATCTGGAGATGAATCAATAATTTTCCACTGAGGTTCATAGAGTATAGCCCTAACAATTTCAGAATGTTTTTTCTCGTGTTCCCTTACCCATCTCAAATCTACTTTTGTGCCAGGTTCACCCTTCAAAGAAATTCTTAACTGATGAAAGCTTCTTAGAAGGGCTGATGTCCCGTCTATTCCGCTCAGAATATCTCCAATTTTTATCCCAGCCTTTTCTGCAGGTGAATTTTCTATTAAGCCAGTTACCTGATAAACTCCCCCTCTTTTAATTGCAAAAATTCCTATGTCCCCTGCTTCTCTGCTATCAAATTTTTTAAGTTTTTTAAGCTCCTCAGGTTTTAAATAGGAAGAGATTGGGTCAATTGTCTCGAGAGCTCCCTGATAGGCACCCTCGAATATCTTATTTGGATCTACCTCCTCGACATATTCTTTTTTTATTATTGATAAAGCTCTACTCAATATAGGAGAAGTTTTGTAAAGGGTATTTTCAGAAGAGGGCAAAATGCTCTGTATAAGCCTTGTTCCAAGGAACAAAAGCGTTGCAGACAGAACTAAGATTGGAAGAAATTTTGAAAAAAACCTTTTCATTTCAATAATAAATTATTTCAGATTTTACTTAAGCTGTCAAAAAATCATTTTATTTGCAATTTTTTGTTTTTATCTTCGTAATGTAAAATATGAAAGTAGAAAAGAGAATTTTTGAAGAGAAGTTCTTATGGAGAGAGAAGAGTTAAAAAGGATAATAAATGACTGTCTTGATGGAAAGAAAGAATCTTTTGGAAGGATTGTCGAAGCCTTCCAGAGAAAGATTTTCAATTTTTGCCTTTACTTCCTTGGTTCTTATGAAGATGCTGAGGATGCAACAATGGAAATATTTTTGAGAATCTATAAGAATCTTTCTTCTTTTAATCTGAGTCTTGACTTTACATCCTGGGTTTTTACAATAGCAAGGAACTATTTGAGAGATATTGCAAGAAGGAGAAAGTTGGAAAGAGAATATTTCAGTTCCCAGAGTGAAGAGATAGAAAGTAAAACTCCAGAAGAAATTGTTATTGAAGAGGATGAGAGAAAGAGCCTCAGGAAAGCCTTGACCGGTCTTCCAGAAAATTATAGAGCGGTTCTGATTTTTAAGTATTATATGGATCTATCTTATGATGAGATTTCGAAAATTATGGGAATACCACGAAACACTGTTGCGAGTATGATTTTCAGGGGGAAGGAGGAGCTTAGAAAAATTTTAAGTAAAGGAGTTAAAAATGGGATGCTTTGATCCTGTTTTATATCAGAAATATATAGATGGCGAATTAAAGGAAAAAGAGAGGCTTAAATTGGAAAAGCATATTAGTGATTGTAAGGAGTGTAAAGATTTTGTTGAGAAGATTAAAAAAGAGGAGATTGATTTAAAAGGACTTTTCAAGGAGGAAGATATTAATTTAACCAGTGTTATTTTGGAAAGGGTTTATGAGATAAATTTAGGGAAAAGTGGTAGTAAAAAACAGTTTTTGTATTTACTAATTCTTTTATTTGGTACCTTTGTTTTCTCCGCTATTATAGACTTCCTTCGCTCAATCCCATTAATTGGTGATTTTCTATCTCCATTATATTATATCCCCTCAATTATCTTTGCAATTATGAATAAATTGCAAACCTTAGATTTTCAGATAATCTTTATCAGAACAGGAATAATATCGATTCTATTTTTTGCTCTCTTTTTAATTAAAAATTTAAGATTTAAGATGGAGGTTTGAGATGAAAAAAAATTTTAAGAATTTACTCTCTGTAATTACTATCCTTTTGCTTTTTTCCTCCTTTTCCTTTGCTTCAAAGTTTGTTAGCAAAAAATCAGTTTTAATCCAAGAAGATGAGGTTATTAATGAAGATTTGTTTGCTTTAGGGGAGAGAATAACAATTAATGGAAAAGTTAATGGAGACCTATTTTTCCTTGCAAGGGAAATATCAATAAACGGTGAGGTATCAGGAGATGTTATTGGTATGGCTCAGATAGTCACAATAAACGGGGTTCTCCTTGATGATTTTCGAGGAGGAGGGCAGTTTCTAAATATAAATGGGAAAATTCAAAAAAGTGCCACTTTAATAGGTCAATTAATAAATATTAACCAGAGTTCTTCCATTCAAGGGGATCTTATTGTTGGGGGTAATGAGATAAAGATTGATGGTTTGATTTGTGGTGAAGTTCAGGCAGGTGGTGATAGAATCTCTTTAGCAGGTGAAATCGGTAAATCTGTAAATTTGGATTCAAGGGAAATTCTAATTTACCAGACATCTACAATCAGAGGAGACCTTAAATACAGGGCAGAAAAGTCTGAGATAATTGAAGGGGCAAAGATTCAAGGGAAAGTAGAGAAGCTACCTTACAAAGGAAAACCTAAAAAGTCAAAATACCTCAGCTGGCGATTCTATTTCTGGAAATTAGTTTTTATGGTTGCAGGAATAATTGTAGGTTTTATCTTTATAAAACTTTTCCCATCACTAACTTCAAAGATTAAAGAACAGACAAGCTACATCTGGAAAAGTCTTGGGATTGGCTTTGCCTTTCTTATTTGTGTTCCTGTTGTCTCGGTAATTCTCGCTATGACAGTCTTAGGACTTCCAATGTCCCTTATTCTGATTGCCATCTATCTCATTTTCCTTTACCTTGGAAAAATAATTTTTGCTTCCTTTATCGGAGATAAAATTTTGAAGAAAGATTCTCCCTTTCTTTCCTTGTTAATTGGAATGCCAATATTTACAATGCTTTTTGCTCTACCTTTTATTGGATGGTTGTTAGAACTTATTGCACTCTCTATAGGGCTCGGCGCTTCTGGAGTTGGGAGCTACATTTTCTTTAAAGAGGCAAGATAATGAAGTTGAAAACTTTCCTATTTTTTCTTATTCTTCAAATTTTAGTTTTCTTTGTTGCCAAACATGCTGATGCAGAGGAGATAAAGCTAAAAACAGGTGAGCATGGGTGTAGAGGATTTTTCATGTTTGGAGCAAGAATTATTGATTTGGAGAACCTTAGCTCAGCTCTTGAAAGAAAAGGATACGGAAAATTTTCAGATAAGTTTATTTCTCTTGGAGGAGGGGGATGTGGGATTATTGGAAAATTGATTGTTGGTGGAGAGGGGCATGGAATAATTGAAAAGAGTGTTTATAATGGAGATTTTAAAACATCCATTAGGGGTGGCTATGGTTTATTTGATATAGGGTATCAGATTTACTCAAAAAATTATATGAATATTTATCCCATGATAGGAATTGGAGGAGGTGGGATTAACTTAAGAATTGTTGAAAGAAAAGACCAATCTTTTGATGAGATTATTGAGAATCCGAGAAGAGGTTCAGAACTTGCCACTGACGGTTTTTTGCTCAATTTTTCTTTTACAATAGATAATTTAATGAAAATAAAAGAAGGAAGAAGATGCGAATGTGGTTTAGCATATGGAATTAGGATTGGTTATCTTTTAGCTCCATTTAAAACTGATTGGAAAATTTATGGAATGGAAGTAAACAATGGACCGAGAGCAAGTTTTCAAGGACCTTATGTTGTCATTCTCATCGGAGGTGGAGGTAGTTGCAAGGGATTGAATAGGTTCTAAGCTTTTAGAGGTTACTTTTAAAGATTATCAAAATTTTTGTCCCAAATCCTTCCAACTGGTAAAATAAAATCTGGAGATTTTTCATGGAGCTCAAACTAAAGAACAAAAAAAGTGAGATTTTTATACCTGATAATCTTCCATTGAAAGAAGGGATCGAAAGAACAACCCATCTTGGGATATCTGCCCATCCTGATGATCTTGAAATTCTTGCTTTTGACGGAATAATAAAATGCTTTGGTCGTAAGGATCAGTGGTTTTTTGGAGTTGTCGTAACAGATGGTGCAGGAAGTCCAAGAACTGGAAGATACGAGAAATTCAGTGATGAAGAAATGGTTGAGGTGAGGAAAAAGGAACAGAAGAAAGCAGCAATAATAGGAGAGTATGCTGGTATAGCTTTCCTCAACTATTCAAGCTCTTCTGTGAAAGACAGTTCCAACAGGGATGTAATAGAAGATCTGGTGGAACTGATAACCCTTTCAAAGCCAAAGATTGTTTACACCCACAATCTTGCTGACAAACATGACACCCATGTTGCAGTTGCGATCAAGACAATTTTAGCTCTGAGGGAATTGCCATCAGAGCTTAAGCCTGAAAAAATTTTTGGTTGTGAGGTTTGGAGGGACCTTGACTGGATGCTTGATGAAGATAAGGTTTTTTTTGATGTTTCAGGTTTTTCAAACCTTGAAAGCGCTATTCTTGGAGTTTTTGACTCTCAAATTGCTGGAGGGAAAAGATATGATCTTGCAACAATTGGAAGGAGAAGAGCAAATGCAACCTACTTTTCAACCCATGAGGTTGATATTTCTGAGAGCGCAATATATGCCATGGATTTGACTCCCTTGGTCTATGAGCCCTCCTTAGATATATCAGAATATGTGTCAAAATTTGTGAAAAGATTTGAAGAAGATGTAAATAACAGGGTAAAAAGACTCCTTCTAAATAATCCAAAAAAGAAAATTTAACTTTCAGTTTAATTGCATCAAGGAATATCTTTCCTCCATCATGAGTAAAAAAATGATTCTAAGTATCCTGGCTCTACCCTTTCAAGTTCTTAGGGGTATCAAGGAGGTGAAGGAATTTTCTATTTTGAGTAGAATTTCTTTTGATGCAAAGAATCAATTTCATATAGAAAATTAGTGATGCAATAAGGGAAGCTTGAATTTTCAAAAATTTTAACTATAATTTAGGCTATGACGAGACCTTTAAGAATAGAGATGGAAGGGGGACTTTATTATGTATTCTCAAGAGCAATAGAAAGAAGGCATCTTTTTAAAGAAAGAAGTGATTTTCTAAAATTCATTTCTATTTTGAAAGAATCAAAGGAAAGGTTTGGCTTGATTATTTATTCTTATGCTCTGATAAGGGATTCTTACTATGTTGCCCTAGAAACTCCTTTGGGAAATTTATCTCGAGCAATTCATTTTCTTAACACTGCCTACACTGTTTATTACAACAAAAAACATGGAAAGTCAGGACCTTTATTCAGAGGAAGATATACTTCCTATGTTGTCGATAAAGAAGAATTTCTTCCAGAACTAACAAGATACATACATTTAGTTCCTTATCTAATGGGGGAGTCAAAGAGGCCCCAAAGATATCCCTACAGTAGCCTTGGAGAATATCTCCATTCTAAAAGAGATGGGCTTGTGGATACCATGACTGTTCTCAATTCATTTTCGAAGAGGAAAGGTGATGCGAAGAAAAAGTATAAAGAATTTATAGAGGAAGGTATCAAGGGAAAGTTAGTTGATCCCCTCGAAAAGATAGTGGGAAGAACTGTAATAGGCTCTCAAGAATTCGCTGAAGAGCTTAAGGAAAGATTGTGGAAAGGGGATGAGAAGATTTGGATAAAGAAATTGATAGAAAAAGAAAAGGTGATTGACGCAGTTTGCAGGTTTTTCAGGACAGGTTTTTCAGAACTCAAAAAAAGGAAGAAAAAAGATTTTAGAAGGCAGGCTTTAATGTATCTTCTTAATAGAAAATCAGGATTAAAACTCCAGGAGATTGGAGAGATTCTCGGAATAGGATACTCTGCAGTCAGTCAGGGTATTAAAAAATTCAAAGAACAACTGGAAAATGACAGAGAACTGGCTAAGAATCTAAGATTTCTTGAAGAGAGACTATCAAGAATCAGATGATGCTTCCATAATAAAAGAACTTATCATTTTCAGGAGGAGTATTTTTCCTTTATCCTTTTCTTAACTTCCTGGCTTGTCAATTCTTTTAATACATCTCGAGCAATCCATTTAGCACTTTTGGAATTAATCCTTTGAATTTCTTTTGCAATTTCGATTCCTTTTTTATTTAAGTAAAAATTTCTTTTTCCAATTTGCCTCAATGCCCAGCTAACTGCTTTTTTGACAAAATTTCTGTTATCTTTAGCCTCTCTTTTTATAATTGGAAAGAACTCTTCAAATCTTTCATTATCAGCCTCTTTATCCTTAAAAGCTAACCAAGCCATCAAAGCAAAACCAGCTCTTTTGACAAATTCTTCCTCCTTTCCACTCCATTCTATAGCCTTTTTATAAGCAAATTTTGTATGAATAAAAAGATTCTGGCAGACCTGGTCGCATATTTCCCAGTAATCAAACTCCTTCACCCATTCATCTATTTGTTCCTCTTTAACTGAATCTGGCTCATCGACCATGCTTGCAAGTATTCGAGTTTCTCTAATATTCAATTCCCAGAGTTTTTTCGCAATTTCATGGTCTTTCCCTATTTCCTTTGCAATCTTCCTTAGATTCGGGATTGATACGCCAAAAGTCTTTTCCGGTATGATCCCAAACTTTGCCATTCCTTCTATTCCCTTTTCATTGGAGAGTGATTTCAGCTTTCTAATTATTTCGGTTAACTTCTTCTCCCTTTTAACCACGATTTCCTCTGTCTTTAATAAGGAACTACATAATGAGTTTCTTTATCTTCCATCTCTCAACAATCCATTTGTCCTTTCTTTCAGGGTTCCCCACAAGTTCGAGTTCTGAACCAGTAAGGGTTTTTAAAGCTGAAAAAAGAATAGATGTTGAAATGTGGGGAGGGGGGTATCCCTCCTCAATCAGTTTAAAAGCTCCCTTTTCGATTGCCGGCTCTTTCATCCAGTATTCAAATTCCTCGTCACTTAAGATAACAATTTTTGCATCCCTCAAATAGCCTGTTTTCTTTAAATATTTTGCAATAGAGCGGACAATCTCTATCGGCTCTTTTTTCTTGAATTCTAATTTGTCCTTTATCTTGTTAAATAAAATCTCCCCAGTTCTCCAAACAATTTTCCAACTCTCATCTCCGAGTTTTTCTCCAAGGGCTTTGAAGACAGAATAAGAGAAGGAATTGAAAAAATCCGAGTCAATTCCTTTAGCCATTTCAATACTGGGGAGCTATTTCAACTTTGTTTTCCTGCAGGAGATTTACTCCTTCTATTTTCTTTGAAACATCGAACCTTCCTATGTATGCAAATCCTGAGCCCTTTGATCTTACATAGAGATCAACAATTGTTGCTTTCCAGGCAGGATTGTTTATAAAAGCTGATTTAGAAGAAGCTTTGTAACCGTAGTTGGATTTTAAAACGATCCTTTCAGAAATCTGCTTGGGCTGGAGAGGTTTTCTAAATGTTGAAAAATAACAGTCGCCGAGGGATTGCTCCTCTCCTTTAAAACGGAAAACAGCGTTAAAGGAGACATATTGAAGGGGTTTCTGACCAATATTCACAACTTTAAAGGATATTACAGGAACAAGAACAGTTTCCCAAGGTCTTACATATTTTTCTCCCCAGTATGTGTCAATATCTAAAAGTTGAATTGACTCCTTGAGTTCTTCAGGTTTTACTGGCTGGAAAAATTGGGCTATTTTGTTTAAAAGAGGAACTTTCTTTGTTAGCCAGGGAGGAGAAAACACGAAAAGATAAGCAAGAATTGCACAAATTAAAACAATAATTATAAAAAAAGACCATCTAAAACTCATTTTTCCTCCTTCTCATTTCTAACTTTATCATTCTCATTTTTATTATCAAATAATGTAGGTTTAAAATCAAGGAATCATCATTTCTTATAAAGACTCAAAAATCTCGAAAGGCTTCTGTCATAAGTCTTCTCTACATCAGGAGGAAAAAAGCAGGCAGGAAGTTCTCCCATCTTCCTGTGATAATGAAGACATTCGCAACATATACCCTTTCTTGGGCAGGGTTCATAGGTGCAATTGCAAATTTCAAGATTCTTTTTCAATGAGCATTCCCTCATTTTTAACCTCCTGATTTTATTCTATGTATCCCAGAGAACGAAGATTTTCAAGAAGCTCTTTGTTGAACTTCGAGACAACTTTTTTCTCTTTTTTCCTTCCGAAGGACTTTATTATATTTACTTTATGGAACTTTTTAAATTCACTGTCTATCCCTTCCATTAAAGGTGTTTTCATCCTTTCAGAAATAGGGAAGCCTGAAATAAAAAGGACTGTAGGAGCTATTCTTTCAGGGGTATGAGGTTCATAGATAGAGCCTTTTTTAAAAGGAAGACCTTGGAATATAACAATTCCATCCTCACCTTTTTTTATCCCTTTATTTCTCAAATTCCTTCCTGGGTCGAAAACAAATATTTTTGTGTAATCTTTAAGGGAGTTTGTAATTTTTTCAAGAATAGAATCTTCCTTCAAAAAGGCATTTTCTATTTCTGTTATTGAATTTTTTAAAACCCTCACATCTTCAATCGGATTTTTAAAATTATTCTCCCATTGTATATCAAGTCCTGGAAGATAAACCATCAAAAGATCGGGAGAATAACTCTCAAAAAGTCTTTGAATAGTATTTGAAATAAAGGAGTCGGGTTGAAAAGATTCAGACAGATCAAGGGAATGGAAAAGATCATCTTTAATATGATGAGGATAGTAATCCATTTCCAACTCCATTCTCTCTTTAATTTTTTCAAAAGCTCTATCAGTTATTGAAAAGTCCCTTACCTCATCGGCAGGCCAGGAAGCCCACCAGTTTACTTGTCCTATTCTAAAACCTTTTTCAGAGAAAATTTCCCAGAGGGTTTTTGAGTTTCTAAGATAGCTTGAAATAGGCTCAAGCTGGGCAATCTTTGCGTTGAGGAAAAGAGAGTTTAATGCCCATAGGATCCCTGAAGGGTCCCTTTTAAACTGTAAAGGGGTTTCCATTCCTATCAAGGATGTTGATTGAAAGGCAAGGATGTTATGCTCTTCTGGAGGTGAACCAGTTGCAACGGTCGTCCAGAAAATTGCAGGAATTCTTGGTTCTTTTGCCTTATATTTACATATAAACCCATTTTCAAGAAGCGTTTTTAAAAATGGAAGCTTCCCTTCTTCAATTAAAGCTCTTGCAAAGGATATATCAAAACCATCCACTCCTATGATGGCAACTTTTATATTTGTCTTTTTAATAGAAAAACTTTCTTCACCTATATCTTTAACTCTTTCAAGGAAAAGGAACAAGCTAAAGGAAAAAAGGATTAAAATTGAAAGAACAACAAGAATTCCTCTTGAAGGAAGGGGGTCCATCGAGATATTCCCCATTAAAAGAAAAATTGAAAGGAGGAAGATTCTGAAAAAAATAATAAATATAAGAGAAAGGGGAATAAGTATGAAAACAAAGTAATAGGGAGATGGGAAGACCTGACTTCTAAACCAGAAGAACAAGTAGCCTATTATTAGAATTGAAAAGAAAATTGTAAGGATGTGAAAAAGTGTATTTGAAGGCTTTGCTCTTAATCTAAGTTTTTTAAGAGGATAGTTTATTGCTAATCCAAAAATTAAAAAGAAAGCAAAAAGTATTATAAAAATGCTAACTGAGATATAAAGGAAAAGAAGGAAAAGGTCTAAGAAATTTGATATTAATGGAAGATTTGTTATTATGTATAATAGGCTGAACCCAACTCCAAATAAAATAGCTCCAATAAAGGAAATTTTTGAAATTAAAATGAGAAATTTTGGCTTTCCCCCGACAAAGAAACCTCCTATCCTCCACTCTAAATAACCAAGAGATTTTAATTTTTCTTTTATATTTTCTATGTTTTTTTCCATTATCTGTCCCTCAACATGACATAATTTGCAAGCTGTATAAGGAGTTCGTTTCGAGGGATAAAATAAATTGATTTTATTGATGTCTCAACAAGCTCCTCCATAATCTTTTTGGCACCCTCTAAACCTGCAAAGGAAACGAAATTTGTTTCTCCCTTATCCTTCCCCCTTTCCTTCCCCATCTTCTTGGGATCACCTTCTGTATCAAGGATATCATCCTTGATCTGGAAAGCAAGCCCAAGGTTTTTGGAATAATTCTTAACTGCTTCCAACTCATGTTCGTGAGCATTAGAAAGGATTGCTCCGAAAAGGGCTGAAGCCTGAAAAAGAGCTCCTGTCTTTTTGGAATGCATAAATTCAAGAAGCTCAAAATCTACGGGCTTCTTTGTTGTAAGATCTATAGTCTGCCCAGCTATCAAGCCATTGGGACCTATAGCATCAGTCAGAACAGAAATCAAATTAGTTATAACTCTTTCCTTTACCTTCAGTTTCTTTAGAGTAGTTATCAAGTAAAAGGCATGATTTAAGAGACCAAAGGCAGCAAGAATTGCTATATCCTCTCCAAAAACCCTGTGACAGGTTTCTTTCCCCCTTCTCATAATAGCGTTGTCCATGCATGGAAGATCGTCAAGGATTAGAGAGGATGAGTGGACAAATTCAATTGCACAGGCAGCTGGTAAAACCTTCTCCTCTTTCCCACCAAAGACATGGGAAACAGCAAGGGTTATAAGAGGTCTTATTCTCTTACCGCCATTCAAAATCCCATATCTCATAGCTTGTATCAAGATAGAAGGAAAGTCTTCTGAGGAGGGTAGGGAATTCTCTATGAATTGGTCTATTTTTTCTTTCTTCTCTTCCCAGAATTCATAAAAAAGTGACAAATCTTCCATAAAGATTCTATAATATCAGAAATATATAATTTTAACAAAGAGGGGGAATTTTGATTGAATTTTTTGCTTAAGGGGCTTTGATGAAGGTTTATTCTGTGTCTAAGGATTATACCATGAGTATTCTAAGAAACTTTAAAATCATGTTCCTTTGCTAAATTCTTTATAGCATCCCAAAAATTTAAAAAACTCTGTTTTCTCTTTTACCTTTTTCAATGCAATACGCACATTTTCATCCTTTAAAGAACCCAAAAAATCTATCATGAAGATGTATTTCCCCTTTTCCTTTTTGTCGGGTCGAGACTCTATTCTCGAAAGATTAATTTTGTTTTCTTCAAATATTTTTAGTAGATTGCAAAGAGCTCCAACTCTGTCGAGAATACAGAATACAATTGAACATTTGTTTCCATCTTCAGAGCCTTCTTTGCTGGAAATAATTACAAAGCGAGTTAAATTGATTAACTCATCCTGGATATTTTCTTTTAATACCTTGAGTCCATATTGCTCACATGAGCTATTGGCTATTACTGCAATCCCGGGCTGTCTTGTCCGAGCAAGCCATTTTGCTGCTCCTGCAGTATCGTAGAATGGTTTAGGTTCAAAATTATTCTGGGAGATGAACTTTCTGCATTGAGCAAGCGCTTGAGGATGGGAGTAGACATATTTGATTTCGTTAAAGCTTGTTTCAGGCAGAGTAAGAAGTGAATGGTTTATTTGTAACTTTACTTCTCCTACAATGAAGATATCGTTAGAAACTAAAAGGTCATTTGCTTCTCCTATTGAGCCTTCGGATGTATTTTCTACAGGTAGTATTCCAAAATCAAGGTAATTTTCTTTCACGCCTTCGACCACATCTTTGAATTCCTTGCATGGAATAGGGAATAAATTTGAGTTAAAAATTTTTGCAGCCAATTCACTGTTTGCTCCATGCTCTCCCTGAAACCCAATTAAGGAAGTTTTCTCTAATTGTAGTCTTTTACTTTCTTTTAAAATCAACTTGAAAAGATTTTCTTTGAAAATTTCTCCAATTATCGGATTGTTATGGGAATGGGAAATGTTCTCAAAAATCTCTTTTTCCCTTTTCTCGTCATATATATTGGATTTAAAATTCTTTGCCAGAAGAGCTAATTCAAATCTTTCTTCTAAGAGCCTCAAAATTTCAAAATCTAAAAAATCAATTTTTCTTCGAATTTCTCCTAAATTCATAAAAACCTCCTTTTTTGGTTATTTTTAAAAGGCTATTTTTGAGACGCTTCTTTTCAGGCGGTTTCCACCGCCTGAAAGCATAAAACAAAAGGAATTGGAAAGAGTCCCTTCAACCTTTCTTTAATTTCTGAAGATTTTTCTATAAAATTTATGCCATAATTTTCAACGAGGATTGTCCCTAAATCTTTACATTTCAATTTATTTTCATTCAGGCTCTTTTTCAATATCATTTCTTTGGACCATCCTTTAAAATCTGAAAGATTATATCAAGGGCAAAGGTGTATACCCTCCATCCAAACCCCGCAAGAAAGCCTTTACATACAGGGGCTGTAAGGGATCGGGATCGGAAGTCTTCCCTTGAAAAGATGTTGGATATGTGGATTTCTATAACAGGAATTTTAATTGCTTCAATTGCATCTCTCAGAGAATAGGAGTAATGGGCAAGGGCTCCAGGGTTGATTATTATTCCATCAATATCATTAGTTTCATGGATTCTGTCAATAATTGCTCCTTCATGATTACTCTGGAATATCTCCAGTTCTATTCCCATTCTCTCTGCTTTGGTTTTTAAGGCTTTGTTTATTTGTTCAATCGATTTTTTCCCGTATATCTTCGAATTCCTTTTGCCTATAAGGTTCAAATTAGGTCCATTAATCAATAAAATTTTCATGAATGACCTCCTTTAATGAATCAAACATGATTTTTTCTGATAAACCTCTCATTAAAACTGGCTTTCCTATCCCCTTCAACAAAACAAAGTCAATACCTGCTTCTGTAGATTTTTTGTCAATTTTCATTGCTTCCATAAGAAGATCCATTCTTCCTTTTATTGAAGTTTTCAGTCCCAGTTTCTCAAGAATGTTTTTTATCCTTTCTTTCAAACCTTTTGGGCAGATTCCTAAATCCTCAGAAATTTTAAGGGAATAAATTAAGCCTATCCCTACAGCTTCACCATGGGGTATTTTATATTTTTGTTGAGATTCAATGGCATGAGCTAATGTGTGACCCAGATTGAGAATTTTTCGAATGTTCTTTTCGTAAGGGTCCTTCTCAACAATATTCTTCTTTACTTTTATTGCCCTAAATAAAATTTCCTCTACACTCTCTATGTCAATCATTTTAATAAGGGGAAATTTCTCTTCAATAAGTTGGAGAATCTCAGGATCCCCTATAAGACCAGCTTTTAACCCCTCCACAATTCCTGCTGAAATTTCCTTTGAAGGAATAGTGGAAAGGAGAAGAGGGTCAATGAATACTTTTTCAGGTGGGGAAATTGTCCCTATTGCATTTTTCATGAAATTAAAGTTTATCCCATTTTTTCCTCCAATGCTTGAATCAAGCATTGAAAGAATGGTTGATGGAATGTGATAATGGGTTACACCCCTCAAAATTGTTGAGGATACAAATCCGCATATGTCTCCAATGACTCCTCCTCCAATCGATAATATAAGAGAATCCCTTTTTATCTTTTCCTTGAGTAGCCATTTCCAAATTTTTTCAACATTTCTAAAATTTTTATTCCTGTCTTTTCCTGGAATGAGAAAGTAATTGGATGTTATATCTTTCAAGTATTCGCTGTAAATTTTAAAAACATTTTTGTCGCAAATTATAAAAATTTTCCCATCCTGTCCAGAAAGAATTTCTTCAAAACTTTTTAATAAAAACCTTTTGAAAACAATTTTTGTGACCTTCTCACCCACTTTAACTTCCATATCTTCTTTCTTTTCAGTTAGAAATCTTAATACTTTATCAATAGAATCCTTTTCTGATAAATTTGAAACATCAATCTTGTTCGGGAATTTTTTGAATCTCAGAGCCCTTTCATTGTAAAGGTTAAAAAAATTCTCCTTTGTGATTCCTTTGAGAAGAGGCCTTTTCTTATCTTTCTTCAATCTTTCCCATAAAATTTCAGGGTCAACAGTAAGAGTTATTATTAATCCTTTTTCCAAGAGTGAATTTAAGTTCTTTTCAAAGAGTAATGTTTTCCCACCAGTTGAGATTACACAGTTATTTATTTTTTTTAGCTCCTCAACAACCTCCCTTTCAAGATTTCTAAAATATTTTTCTCCAAACCTTTCAAATATTTCTGAAACTGAAAGATTCTTATTTCTCTCAATTAAATCGTCAGTATCAATAAATCCCATTGATAATTTTTCTGCAATGGCTTTCCCTATGGTTGTTTTGCCACTCCCCATGAATCCTGTGATTATTATGTTCATCTTATCCCCACTTTATTTTCTTAATATAATTCATCCAATTTATTTTAGTCTCTTCAAGATTGTCCCCGCCGAACTTTTCGAGGAAGAGATTTGCAATCTCAAGGGCGAGGACATTTTCAGCTACAATTCCTACGGATGGGACAATACAAGTATCCCCCCTTAACTGTGGAGCAGAGGAAGGTTTTCCACTTCTCAAATCAATAGAGGGGAAGTTTCTCCTAAGGGTTGGGGGAGGCTTTATCTTTAACCTCAAAATTATTTCTTCTCCATTGGATATTCCTCCCTCAATTCCGCCAGCATTGTTGCTCCTCCTTTTTATTTTTCCATTTTTTATAAAAATTGGATCATTATTCACAGAACCAAGGGATAATATTTTTCCAATTTCAATTCCTTTTACTCCTGGAATTGAAAGGATTGCACCACCAATTTTAAAATCCAGTCTCCTATCGTAGTGAACATGAGAGCCAATTCCAGGTGGAACACCTTTTACTATTACCTCAGTTTCCCCTCCAATTGTATCTCCAGATGACTCAGCTTCCTCAATTTTCTTCATCATCAATCCCTCATTTTCCTTATCAACGCAAAAAATAGGGGAGGCTAATCTCCTTTCTTTTATAAAGTCAAAATCATAAATTTTTTCGCTTTGGACATCCCCTATTCTCACCGTATGGGAGACAAAGTCGATTCCAAAATTGGAAAGAAAGATTTTGCATATCGTTCCAAGAGCAACTCTCATACTTGTTTCTCTCGCACTTGCCCTTTCTGCTATCAAATGTATATTTTTGAATCCATACTTCATACAGCCTGCAAGGTCTGCATGGCTTGGTCTTGGAACAAAGCCCTTTAGTTCTTTAACATCTTCATTCAAAATTCTTAAAGCTATGGGAGCCCCTGTTGTAAATTCATCTCTTACCCCACTGATAATTTCAAATTCCTCCTTTTCAATGCTCATTCTTTTGCTTCTTCCAAAAGGTAGCCTTCTGAGTCTGAGTTCTTCTAAAATTCTATTCCTATCGATTTTTACACCAGCAACCATACCTTCTAAAATTCCGATCAATGAATCTCCATGGGATTCACCTGCAGTATAGTATCTAATCATATGAAACCTCCCGAAAACGACTTGAAAAAGATAAATTAAAATCTTTCATTTTTTAATACCTGTTTGTTTAATTGAATTGTAAACCTCCTCCCAATCCTCCTTTTTTGTCTTTATCCCCGTCCATATCTCCAATGATTTCATTGCCTGAAATAGCAACATTTCAAGACCATTTTTAATTTTTGCTCCAAGAAGATGAGCTTTTGAAAGAAAAATTGTTGAGGAGGGATTGTATATTAAGTCTATAAATATCTTCCCTTTTAATGGAATATTAAAATCAAAGGGATTAGAATCCTGAAAACCTTCCATACCAATGGGTGTTGCGTTAATTACACATTCAACTTCTTCAATTATTTGGAGAAATAGCTTGCAATTCCAATCAATCAATTCAAGATTCGGGACAAAATCAAAATCTTTTCTGATTCTTTCCCTTCTTGAAGGATTTCTATCCATCAAAAATATCTTTTTGCAATTTAAATGATATAAAGCATAAAGGACAGCCCTTCCTGCCCCACCCCCTCCAAGTATAAAACTATTTCTTATTCTACCTTTAAATTCTTCTATGGATTTATAAAATCCGTAGTAATCAGTGTTGTAACCTCTTATTCTACCATTAGAAAAATGAATTGTGTTAACAGCACCTATCTTGGTAGCAATTTCATCAACTTCATCGATTAGAGGAATTATTCTCTCTTTATAAGGGATTGTGACATTCATTCCATCAAATCCTTTTATCTTCATAGAATCAAAAAAAGGTTTTAGCTCCCCCTCTTTAATCTGAAAGGGAATATAAACATAATCAAGGTTAAGTAGTTTGAAGATACCTTCAAAAAGTAAAGGAGAAATGGAGTGATTTAATGGATTACCAATTATTCCAAATCTTCCGAGCATGCAAAATCCTCCACCATAGTTTTTAACTCTTGCAAAGCGAAAATAGGTCATTTATAAAGTTAGGATAGGAAATTTCAATACAGTCTAAGTCATCAATAATTGTTTCACCCTTTGCAATAAGGGATGCAATTAATAGAGTCATTGCTATTCTATGGTCTCCATAACTGTTAACTTTTGCTCCTCTCAGGAGTGATGGCCCTTCAACAACAATACCGTCCTCAGTTTCCTCTATTTTTGAGCCCAATTTACTTAGAGAATCACATATGGCATGAATTCTATCACTCTCTTTGTATCTTAGTTCCTTTGCTCCTTTGATATTTGTTATACCATCAGCCTGAGTTGCGAGAAGGGAGATAATAGGAATCTCATCAATTATGGAAGGTATCTCATGCTCTTCTATCTCTATACCTTTTAATTGGGAGTATTTTACTTCTATATCTCCTATTTCCTCGTTGCATTGTTTTCTTAAATCCAGTATTCTTATAGATGCTCCCATTCTTTTAAGTATTTCTAATATACCTGTTCTCGTTGGGTTTAAGCCCACATTCTCTATAACAATTTTTGAACCTTTTACAAGAGTTGCTCCGCAAATGAAAAAAGATGCAGAAGATATATCTCCTGGAACAGTTATTTCTCCGTCTGAAATTTTAGCCCCCCCTTTTATTTTTATCACTTTGTCTTCCACTGTAATATCCGCTCCAAGCCATTTTAACATTCTTTCTGTATGATCCCTTGACTTTAGATTTTCTTTAATTACTGTTTTACCATCAGCAAAAATAGCTGAAATAATTATAGCCGATTTTACTTGAGCACTTGGGATTTTTAGTTCATAGGTTATTCCTCTAAGATTTCCACCTTTTATAGACATTGGAAGGACGGAATCTTTTCCTCTTGCGTGGATTATTGCTCCCATTTCTCTTAAAGGCTCAACAATCCTTCCCATTGGTCTTTTTCTAAGAGAAGCATCTCCATCAAGAACAGAAAAGAAATCCTGCCCGCTCAGAAGACCTGAGAGTAGCCGAGCTGTTGTTCCAGAGTTACCGCAGTAAAGTATTTCCTCAGGTTCTTTAATTCTACCTGGTTTGATTTCAATTTCCTTCCCCTTTTTCTCAATTACTTTGCCAAGCTTTAATAGACAGGTAATTGTTGAAATTGTATCTCCTGAGAGGAGAGGGTTTCTAATCCTAATTGTTTTTTCCGAGATCGAACCTATTATCAAAGCTCTATGGGTGATAGATTTGTCAGGAGGGGGTTTTAATCTTCCCTCGATTCTTTCAAAATTTGGTATTTTCATAAAGCTTTCTCCTTTTTTCAATATCCTTTTTAATTTCAAAAATAAAATCTCTAAGAGATTCTTTATCAATTCTAATTTTTAGTTCTTCCAGTTTATGAATGATAGTGTCGATTAGACTGATAACATTAAATTTATTTGTAATTAGAATATCCTCTGCTACTTTTGAATCAGTTAGAGCAAGTCTTGTAGCTCCGAGAAAGCCGGTTGAGATAAAATTTTCAATTCGTTTATCTTTGCGGTAAAAATCAAGAAAAATTGAATAAAGAGTAATAGAAATAGCATAAGGGATATGACTCGCAATGGAGGTGTAGAGATCATGTTCTTCCTCATCTACTTCTATAGGTATCGCTTCTATACTTTTTATTATTTCTTCTATTATTTTTCTTCCTCTTTCTGAATTTTCATTTGGGAAAGAAATGAAAAAGGGCTTTCCTGAAAAGAGTTTTTCACTTATTGCTTTTTCTCCCTTTTTGACTGTCCCAGCCATAGGGTGTCCTCCAATAATTATTTTTTCGGGAAATTTTCTCATTTCATTCAAGACTTCTTTTTTTGTGCTTCCTGTGTCCAGGAGGATTTTTTCCCCATTCATAATTGGAGCTATTTCCCTGATAAGGGAAATAATTTTTTTTACAGGAGTTGAGATTATAATAATATCCGCTCTTTCGACCCCTTCTTTTATTTCGTCAACATATTCATCAATTATCTTGCTGTAAAACTTCCTTTTATACAGGTCTTTACCAAGGATTTTTCTTGCAGTTTTTGCTTTTTTTAAAGCAAGGGCGAGAGAACATCCAATCTGTCCGAGTCCAATAATGAAAAAGTTAAAACTCATATTTCCCTTCCTATTGCATTGCAAATAGCTCTTAGTTCGGAGAGCAATTTTGAAAACATTGGTAAATCGAGACTCTGGAAACCATCACTTATGGCATTTGATGGATCCTGATGAACTTCAATCAAAAGACCGTCTGCACCAGAAACAATTGCAGACTTACCCACAGGAGAGACAAGTTCTCTAATACCAGTTCCATGACTGGGGTCAGCAATAACAGGAAGATGAGAAAGTTTTTTAAGCAAAGGAATTGCTGAAATGTCGAAAGTGTTCCTTGTGTATTTTTCGAATGTTCTAATTCCTCTCTCACACAATATTACTCTCTGGTTTCCATTGGAAAGAATGTACTCCGCTGACATTAGAAGCTCTTCAACAGTCGCCATCATGCCTCTTTTGAGTAGAACTGGTTTGTCTGTTTTTCCAACAGTTTCAAGAAGGGGGAAGTTTTGCATATTCCTTGCCCCAATCTGGAATATATCAGCAACCCTTCCTACTTTTTCAACATCTTCAGAGCTCATAACCTCTGTAATGACTGCAAGACCTGTTTCTTTTTTGACCTCTTCAAGATATTCAAGACCTTTTTCCTTTAAACCCTGGAAGGAATAGGGAGAAGTCCGAGGTTTGTATGCACCTCCTCTTAAGATTTTCACTCCCATTTCCTTTAGAGTATGTGCAATCTCAAGTATTTGTTCCCTACTTTCAATAGCACAAGGACCAGCCATTACAACAATTTTGTTTCCTCCTATCTCAACACCATTAATCTTTATTACTGTGTTCTCGTTTTTGAACTCTCTGCTTGAAAGTTTGAAGGGGCTTAATATTCTCACTACTTTTTCAACACCATTTATAGCCTCGAATAGCTCAGGGTTTGCATTACTTCTTCCGATTACTCCAATGATGGTTCTCTCTTTTCCCTTTGAGACATGAGGCTTAAGCCCAAGCTCTTTTATTTTTTTCAACACTTCCGAAATTTCTTTTAAAGTGGAATTAGGCTTCATCACTATTACCATTTTCTCCTCCCACCAAATCTTTTCTTAAAATTTTTGTATTTCCTAAATATTGATGTTTTATTTCCTCGGGACTTAAAGAAGTATAAACATGCATTAGGATTCTTATAACCCTTTTCATACTTTTAGTTACATTTATTTCCCTTGCACATAAAGCTGGGACGAATTTCAACCCCATTTCTCTTAAAGCGTAGGCTGGGAATTCTTTGTTTATGTCCTCTGTAACAGTGAAAAACACAGATACAATATCTTTTTCTTTTACATTATTTTTTTCCATCATCTTTTTTAAGAGAAAAATTGTATTCTTTATAATTTCATCTCTTGTGTTTCTTTTAATCTGGATAGCTCCTCTTATACCTCTCAGAAGAAATCTTCCCCTTTTCATAACACCCCTCTCATCTTTTTCAAAAAATCTCTGACCTCATCTACAGGAAAGCTTTTCTCTCTTCCCATCAATATTTTTATAATTGCACTCCCAACTATTATCCCATCAACATCCTTTGCAAGTTCAGATGCTTGCTCTGGATTGGAAATCCCAAAGCCTGCATATAAGGGTTTATCACTAATATTCTTAAAAAGAGATGCTGTGGATTTAATACTTTCATTTATTTTGTCTCTTACTCCTGTCACTCCATAGACCGAAACAAGATAAATGAAACCTTCTGAATTTTCAGCGATTAATTTCATCCTTTCTTTTTTAGTTGAGGGTGCTATCATTCCAATGACTGAAATCCCTCTTGATTTGAAGGAAGAACCAAGAATTTTTCTTTCTTCTACGGGAAGATCGGGGAAAATAATCCCACTGATTTCATTCTCGAGCATAAAAGATGCAAATCTGTCAAAACCAAATTTGTATATAGGATTTAAATAACTCATTATCACTACTGGAATTTTAAGATCCATCTTTATTTCTTTCAAAAATGAAATAAATTTTGAAATCTTGAATCCCCTCTCAAGAACCCACTGAGAAGAGTGCTGAATGAATTTGCCATCTGCTATCGGGTCAGAAAAGGGAATTCCTATTTCTAAAATATCTGCTCCGGATGATTGGGCAGCATATAAAAGCTCTGCAAAACTTTCTTCTGATGGGTAAAATGCAGTGAAAAATGGAATGAAGGCTTTCCTATTATTCTCTTTTAAATTCTTTGTTAGATCAGGAAGTCTCATCATTTTTTTTCTCCTTTGTTAAAAGATCTTTTTCGCCTCTTCCCGAAAGATTTACAACAATAGTCTCATCTCCTCTAAAATTTTTGAACTTCTTAACCCATCCCAATCCATGAGCGGATTCAAGGGCTGGAATTATTCCTTCAAACTTAGCAAGATCATTAAATGCTTCCATAGCGAGGGAATCATTAACACAATCAACAATTATTCTACCTTTTTTGAAAAGGAAGGAGATTTCAGGTCCAACACCAGGATAATCAAGCCCAGCAGAAATTGAGTGAGAATTATTTATCTGTCCGTCCTCATCTTGAAGGACGTAGGTTAGAGAGCCATGAAAAATTCCTTCACTACCTTTCAAAAGGGAAAGGGCATGAAATGGAGTTTCTTTCCCCTTCCCTTCTGCTTCAACTCCAATCATTTTGACATTTTTCTCCTTTAAAAATGGATAGAACAGACCAATTGCATTAGAACCTCCTCCTATGCAGGCGACAAGAATGTCTGGGAATCTATTTTCGTATTTCTTTATCTGTTTTTTTACTTCCATACCTATAATTGACTGAAAATTTCTCACCATGATTGGATAAGGATGAGGACCAACTGCTGAGCCTAAAAGATAATGGGTATTCTTGACATTTGTGACCCAGTCTCTCATAGCTTCATTGGTAGCGTCCTTTAAGGTTTTTGAACCAGAGGAGACCTTTATTACTTCAGCTCCAAGGAGTTTCATTTTTAAAAGGTTAATAGATTGCCTCTCCATATCAATTTCGCCCATATAAATCGTGCATTCAAAACCAAATAAAGATGCAGTAGTCGCAACAGCAATACCATGCTGTCCTGCTCCAGTCTCTGCAACTATCCTTCTTTTACCCATTCTTTTTGCAATTATTGCTTGACCTATGCAATTAGTTATTTTATGGGCGCCAGTTGGGTTTAAATCTTCTCTCTTCAAGTATATTTTAACACCATAATTTTCACTTAGATTCCTTGCAAAATATAATGGAGTTGGTCTCCCGCAATAATTTTTTAGATAAAATCCAAACTCTTTTTTGAAAGAAGGGTCTTTCATTGCTTTCAGAAATTCCTGCTCTAAATCAAGGAGAGGACCCATTAAAGTTTCGGGAACAAATCTACCACCAAACCTACCAAATTTACCTATTGATTTTCCCATCTTTTAACCCTCCATATAAAATCTCTAAGTTTGAGAGGATCTTTTTTCCCTAAATCTGATTCAACTCCTGAACATACATCAACTCCAAAGGGTGAAACTTTTAAAAGAGCTGACTCAATATTTTCAGGATTCAAACCTCCTCCTAAAAGGAATAAACCAAGCCCTTTGGCTTTAACTGCGATGTCCCAATCGAAGGGTTTTCCTTTATCATCTGAATCAAGGATGAAAAACCTTGAATTATATTTCTTTATTATCTGTAGAGTAGATTCATCTTTTACCTTGAATGCCTTTATGCCTTTTCCTTTGAAAAGAGATACATATTCAGGGGGTTCATCCCCGTGAAACTGCAGAAAGTCAAGGGATAAAAATTTGTCAACTTTTCTGACAAAATCAATTGGCTCATTGGAAAATACTCCCACCTTGAAGATAAAGGGAGGAACTGATTTTATTATATCCTTTGCCCTTTCTAATGTTATCTTTCTTGGACTCTCAGAAAAAATAAATCCTAATGCGTCAGCACCAAGCTCCACTGCCTGAAGAGCATCTTCTAAATTGGTGATTCCACAAATCTTTATTTTTGCCATTTTTCAATCACCTCCGAGAACTTCTTGACCTTTTTTTCAATTTCAGAATCTTCGAGGAATGCGCTTCCAATGAGAAAGCCGTCTGCCCCATTTCTTTTAAATCTAATAAGGTCTTCGGGTTTTTTTAATCCACTCTCTATAATCTTTAAATTCCCTATCCCTTTTTTGTTTAATAGGGAGAGAATTTTCTCGCCATTTTCAAGATTAACCTCTAAGGTAGAAAGGTCTCTATTGTTTATTCCAATAATATTAACTGGCAAATCAGAGATTTTTTCTACATCCTCCATAGAAAAGACCTCTACTAATGGTTCCATATGAAGTTCATGGCAAATTTGTAGTAAATTCAAAAGATTTTCTCTCTCAAGAAGACGAGCTATAAGAAGAACACTATCAGCTCCATTGTTTCTTGCTTCAATTATCTGCGATTCCCTTATTATGAATCCCTTTTGAATGACAGGAATTGAAACGGAACTCTTTATCCTTTTCAAATCTTCAACTGTTGTCAAAAAGAATTGACTCTCCACAACTACCGAAACAGCAGAAAAATTGTATTTTTCATATATTAAGGCGATTTCTTCAGGAAGAAACTCAATTTTGAATTTTCTTTTCGGCGTTCCCCTTTTGAATTCTCCAATTATACCAGAATGATTGACTATGAAATCTGAAAGAGGAAGAGGCTTTTCAAATCTCTCCAATTTTACTTTTTTCTCCTTTTCAATTTTTTCTTTAATGATCTCAAGAAAATTCATTCAGTCCTCCATGTTGAATTTAATAAAGTCTTTTAACTTTTTCATTGCCCTCCCAGAATCAATTGATTCCATAGCGATTTCCAAACATTCTTTTAGATTTGAAGCAATTCCCGAAACAAAAATAGCTGCAGAAGAGTTTAGAAGAACAATGTCTCTGTAAATGGTTCTCTCTCCTTTTAATACTGAGGAGAGGATTTTAAGATTTTCCTCCACTGACTTTGCTTCAATATTTCCTTCCTTTCTTTTCAAACCAAAATCTTCAGGAAACAATTCCCATTCTTCAATTTTTCCTTCATTGACAAAAATACAGTAAGTAGAATGAGAAATGGATATTTCATCAAGCCCTTCTTTTGAATGGACAAGAAGGTATCTTCCTCCTTTAAACTTTTTCAGCACCTCCGCTACCTTTACCATTACACTTTTGTTGAAAAAGCCTATCAACTGTTTTTTGACTTCAGCAGGGTTTATCAAAGGACCAAGGATGTTAAAAACAGTTCTCACACCTATCTCTTTCCTCACAGGCTGAATAAACTTCATAGAGGGGTGAAAGTAAGGAGCAAAAATGAATCCTATACCTATCTCCTCAATTGATTTCTTTATTTTTGAAGGCAGGTTGGAAAGCTTTATTCCTAAACCTTCCATTAGGTCAGCGCTTCCACATTGACTTGAGATAGCACGATTTCCATGTTTTGCTACCCCTATCCCAGCTCCTGCCACTACAAAGGCAGAAATTGTAGAAATGTTAAAAGTTGATTTTCCGTCGCCACCAGTTCCACACAGGTCAATAAGCGGGTTTCTTTCAACAGGGATCTTTATGGAAGACTCTCTGAATTTTTTTACAAAGGAAAAAATTTCGTCGGATTCTTCCCCTTTCATCTTAAGAGCGATCAGAAAGGCAGATATCTGGGCAGAGGTTGCTTTTCCTTCTAACATATCTTGAATGGCAGAATCTGCGATTTCAGAATCAAGGTTCTTCCCATCACACAATTTTTTAATTGCCTCCTGAATCATGTTCTAACTCCCAATTCAAGAAAGTTTCTTATTAGCTTTTTGCCTTCACCTGTTAAGAATGACTCAGGATGGAATTGAACTCCTTCTGTCATTGTCCCTCTTACCCTTAAACCCATTATCTCACCATCTGCTGTGTAGGCGGAAACCTCCAGCACTTCAGGAAGATTCTCCTCTGAAACCACAAGGGAATGGTATCTTGTAGCTTGGAAAGGATTTGAAAGATCGTAAAAAATTGTTTTTTCATCATGATAAATCTCAGAAGTAATTCCATGACAGACCTTGTTCCCTTTAACAACTTTAGCTCCAAATGTATGGGCAATACATTGATGCCCAAGACATACTCCAAGAATTGGAATTTTGCCTGTGAAATGACTGATAATCTTATTACAAAGCTCTGCCTCGTCCGGTCTTCCTGGTCCAGGAGAGATAATGATATAGTCAGGATTCATTTCAATGACATCGTTTAGTGAAATCGAGTTTCTTCTTTTTACAATCACATCTTCTGAAAGAAGTTTGAACTCCTGAAAAAGGTTGTAGACGAAAGAGTCGAAATTATCAATTATTAATATCATAGAAACCTCCCTTCTTCAGCAATTATTATTGCTTCATGCATTCCCTTCATTTTGTTCTCTATCTCTTTATATTCATTCTCAGGAATGGAACCATCAACAATTCCAGCTCCCGCCTGAAGAAAAAATTTACCCTTTCTGTAAATAATCATTCTTATTCCAATGCAAAGGTCGAGATTACCGTTGAAACCGAGATAACCTACGACTCCTCCATATGGACCTCTTCCAACAGGTTCCATCTCATCGATTATTTCCATAGCCCTCAATTTAGGAGCTCCCGTGACTGTCCCTGCAGGGAATGTGGCTTTTAAAATATCAAAGAATGTTTTGCCTTCTGATAAAATTCCCTCCACCTGTGAGACAATGTGCATTACATGGGAGTATTTTTCAATCGTCATTTTTTCCGGAATTATTACACTGCCAGGAACACAAATTTTACCGAGGTCATTTCTTGCAAGGTCAATTAGCATTATATGTTCGGACCTTTCCTTCTCATTGTTAATTAATTCATTTTCCAGTTCCTTTTCTTCTCTTCGATTTCTTCCTCTTCTCCTTGTTCCGGCAATAGGTCTAATGGATACAGTTTTGTTTTCCACTTTAACATGGGATTCTGGAGATGAGCCTATTAGTTGAAATTCTCCCAAATCAAGATAAAACATGTATGGAGATGGATTCAAAATTCTAAGGGCTCTGTAAATTTCAAAAGCGTCAGCGAATGTCTCACCCTCAAACCTTATTGAAAGAACCGCTTGAAAAATATCACCATTTTTGATGAACTCCTTTGTCCTTTCCACTTTTCTCAAGAATTCCTCTTTTGGTAAACTCTGGGTTAGAAATCTACTAAGAGCAGGAGATTTTTCCCTTTTTCCAATTTTGATCTGGGAAATTAGATGTGTTTTAATATCCTCAATGATTTTTTCAAATTCTTCATTTTTGAGAGCATGACCGCCAACAATTATTTTTCCAGTATTTTTAACATGGTCAAAAACGATTAGTTTATTTGTTTTAAGAAGGAAGAGATCGGGAAATTGCGTCCTCTTTTTCAAATCTATATCTTCTAAAAATCTGACAAATTCATATCCAATAT
>CAZFCI010000205.1:0-15850 GCA_964517525.1 uncultured Clostridia bacterium
GCTCACTAATAACAAAGTTATTTTTCTTTATAAAATCAAAGCCAAATACTCCATAGCAAAGAGCCATATCTTGATCGTAATTAATATAATCAGGAATGAAAATAGTGTCCTTCTTAAAACTTGAAAAAACTATTTTAATCCAATCAGCCCAGTAACTTTCCTTAATTTTTAATTCTTTATAATTGGAAATAAAAAGAAAAACAGGGATTGAAATGAGAAGCAATGCTAACAATTTTTTTAAGACTTTTGAAAATTTTAACTTTAAGAGAAAATCAATTCCAGAAGCAACAAAAATCCCAATAAAAAAATAAAAAGGAATATAGTTAACTTCCACATCTCTTATGGAATAAAACAAAGAGAAAAAGAGAAATAGAAGGGTTGACGAAAGGATGAGAAAGAACAACCTAAAATCCTTGAGAAAATTTAAAATTCCTAAAATAAAAATCATTAAAGAGGAAAGTGTTATGTTGGATGGAATAGTCGAGATAAATTTAATTATGCCTGTTTTTAAGGAGCTTAAATGAAAAAATCCCAAACTCTTCTTCCATTCTCCACCAGAGAGAAAATAAATGAAATCTTTGAAATTTTTTATTGGAAATTCTGAATAAATTGAAGAATTGGATCTCCAAATAAGGAAAGTGTAGAGAAGTATTAAAATAAAAATGGAAATACTTGAATAAAGAATTATTCTTTTTTTAAAGAGAGATCTTGGTGATATAGATAAAATAAATATTAAAACTGATGGGAAGAAGAGGAAAATTGTTATGTGGTTAGAAAGGCTTAAAACTAAGAAGAAAATAGAAAGGGGAAGGGCTTTTTCATCCTTTTTTACTTTCCATAAAATTAATAGATAAAGAATTAAACTTATGAAAAAAGAATTCAGAGTATAAACTTCCGCCTCTGTTGCCTGGGACCAGAATATTTTCCCAAAGGCAAAGATTGATATTGAAATCAAAGAGGAAAAAATGTTTAATGAAAGAAGTCTCAGGGTTTTATATAGGAATAATAGGGTTAGGATTGCAAAAATTGTTGAGATTAGATTTATCTTTATAAATAGTTGAATTGGAAAAGGGATTCTTGCAAAGACTGCTGATAAAATTATAAACAAAGGATAGCCAGTTGGATGGGGTGTTCCGAGAACTTTTCCGATAAATTGCCATTTCATTGAATCACCCGCATTAACTCTTCCTCCAGGACCTGGGTAAAGAGTATGGAGATAGACTGTTAAAATGATTAATATGAAAATAATGAGGAGGAAATTTTCCTTAATTTTTAGATTCAATAGTATAAGTTAATTCCAACGGATAAATAGTTTCCTGAAAAGCGGTACTGAGCGGACTCCGAATATCTTGAATAAAAAATGAAAAAATAGAGGGGTTCTCTGGAAAAATAGATAAAACCTGCAGAAACCGAATAAGCATTAACATCCTCAGAGTTCCTGAAGAAGTAGAAATTGGGATTGAACTCCAGATTACCTATTATTTTGAATTTTAGACCTCCTTTAAAAGAGTATAGAAATACATCCCTAATATCTTCATCAGGATACCATAAAATTGAACTCTCTTTTAGAAGATAAAAGCCCATCTCTGTTTTTAGCCACTTTAGAGGAGACTTTGAAAGTCCGCAATCAAGAGAAATACCCCTGTAAGAATCTGAGCCTGCAAGGAAGGACAAAGCGGAGTAAATCTCACTACCAGGGTTCTGAAAATAATAGACAAGGGAGAAATTGGATATATTTGCATTTCTTTTCTTCTCCACCCCTTCTTCCATCTGATAGTTGAAACTTATATTGTGGTTGTAATATTTAAAAAGAAGGGAGGAATTCTGGGAAATAGGATACCTCAATCCAATCCACGGGGTAATGAGAAAGAGTTTATTTGAGCCAGCTGTTGATTCAAAACCAAATTGGGGGAAAATAGCTGAAAATGAGATATTCGAAAGTAAAATTAGAAAACTCAGCATTTTAAATATCTTCATTTTTTCCCTCTTATATTTTAAATTTAGATTTTATTTTTTATTCTTTATTCCTAAATGTCAAGGAAACTTATTAATCTTAAAAAGAAATTTCTCCAAAATGCCATTATTTACTTATCTTCCTTTTTGATGATGATTTTTAGTTCTTTGAGTTGTTTTTCGGATAACTCAGATGGGGAATTTGTCATAAGGCACATAGCTGAAGTTGTTTTTGGAAAAGGGATTACATCCCTTATGGACAATTCTCCAGCCATTAGCATTACGATTCTGTCAAATCCAAGCGCAATTCCGCCGTGGGGAGGGGCACCAAATCTCAAAGCATCAAGAAGGAAACCAAATTTATCCCTTGCCTCCTTTTCTGATAATCCAAGAATTTCAAATATTTTCTGCTGAAGGGAAGAATCATGGATTCTTATACTTCCGCCACCTATCTCATATCCATTGAGAACAAGGTCATAGGCTCTTGCTTTAACTAATGAGGGATCCTTATCAAGAAGGGGGATATCCTCTTCTCTTGGAGATGTGAAGGGATGATGGTTGGATACAAGTCTTCCCTCCTCCTCACTCCACACAAAAAGGGGAAAATCAGTTATCCAAAGAAATTTCATCTCATCCTTTCTCTTTTCCATTTCTTCCCTTCCAAGGATTTTCCTTATCTCTCCCATTATCTCCTGAGCCCTTAATTTCTCATCCATAACTCCAATAAAGGTCCAGTTATCTTTTCCTCCTATATCCTCCCATAGTTCGGAAAGGAAATTTTCAGAAAACTTTGGAGAAGATTTAAACTCTCCCTCCTTTTTAACCCATATAATCCCCTTTCCACCATATTTCCTTGAAACCTCTCCCAGTTCATCCAGTTCTTTTCTTGAGAGGGATTTTTCAATTAAAATTCCTTTAAGATTCTGATTTTCCAATCCTTTCTCAATAAAATCAACTCCGCAATTTTTAAAATTATCTCTGAATTCTTTAATTCTTAAGCTTATTCTCAAATCAGGCTTGTCGCTGCCATATGTATCCATTGCATATTCATAGCTCAATCTCGGAAAAGGAGTTTCAACTTCTTTTCCAATTAATGCCATTAGTTGCACCATTAACCCCTCAATCAATTCAAATATCTGCTCCTCATCGGGGAAGCTCATTTCAATGTCAATCTGTGTAAATTCAGGTTGCCTGTCAGCCCTCAGATCCTCATCTCTGAAGCATCTTACAATCTGAAAATAACGATCAAATCCTGAGATCATTAAAAGTTGCTTAAACAGCTGAGGTGATTGGGGCAAAGCATAAAATTTACCAGGATAAATCCTGCTCGGCACAATATAATCCCTCGCTCCCTCAGGAGTTGAACGGGTTAAAAAAGGAGTCTCGATTTCAAGAAATCCTTTATTATGTAGGTAAATCCTTGTCTGAATTGAGGCAAGGTGTCTTAATTTTATATTCTTTTGAAGGGGTTCCCTCCTCAAATCAAGGTATCTAAACTTAAGTCTTAGCTCCTCTGAAGCTTTAACATCACTCTCAATTGAAAAGGGAAGAACATCGGAGAAATTAAGAATTTTTAGCTCCTCTGCTTCAACTTCAATATCTCCTGTTGGTATCGAAGGGTTTTTAACTTCCCTCTCCCTAACCTTTCCTCTAACAGCAATAACATATTCAGGCTTTAAAGCCTTTGCCTTTTCAAAAATATCTTCTCTATCCTCAGTAAAAACTATCTGCAAAACACCTTCCCTGTCAGCGAGATCAACAAATATAATTTTCCCCAGATCCCTTTTCCTTCGGACCCATCCAAATAATGTTACTTTGTTCCCAATATTTTCCTTTCTGAGAGAACCTGCATAATGGGTTCTCCTCCAATCTCCTAAGGAATCAAGTTTTATTTTGTTAGACAATTGAGAATCTCCTCTCTTTTAATTTCTTTCTGTTCTCCGGAAATCATGTCCTTAAAAATTATTGTTCCCCTTTCCTTCTCTCTCTCTCCAATTATTATAACTTTTTTAATGCCAGCTTTGTTTGCCCAGCTTAGGGAGGTCTTTATGTTTCTAATTTTTGGATCTAAAATAGCAGGGATTCCATTTCCCCTTAGTTCCTTCGCCAAAGTAAAAGCTTCCCTCCTATCATATTTGCTCAAAGGTATTATCATTATGGCCTCATCTTCAGGAAGGGAAATATCTTTTAGAAAGGATGCGGTTCTTTCAACACCAAGGGCGAACCCAATCCCTGAAAGGGGGGGACCTCCAAGATCCTCAGAAAGATTATCGTATCTACCTCCACCAAGAATTGATGATTGGGAACCTTCTACTGATAGAGGAACTATCTCAAAGGTTGTCTTTGTATAGTAATCGAGTCCTCTAACGAGTCTTCCCTCGATTTCATAAGGGATTTCTATTATTTCAAGGGTTTGTAGAACCTCTTCAAAATGGGATTTACAGTCATTACAAAGATGATCATTAATCTTAGGAAGGGATTTACTCTCTTCAATACATCTTTCGTTTTTACAATCAAAAATTCTTAAAATGTTTCTTTCAATTTTTTCGTTGCAATCTTCACAGAGCCTATCTCTTACTTTATCGGCTTCCATTTTTAAAATTGATAGATAATTTGGTCTGCAATTCCTGCATCCTATTGAATTTATAAGTATTTTGAAATCTTTTATGGGAAGACTTAAAAGAAACCTGTATGCTGTCTCAATAACTTCTGCATCGGTTGAAGGCTCATCCTCTCCAAGAATCTCAACCCCAATTTGATGGAACTGCCTGTATCTACCTTTCTGGGGTCTATCATATCTAAACATTGGTCCAATATAAAAGAATCTTAAGGGTGGCTTTTCATAGAGCCTGTTCTCTATAACTGCTCTGACAACAGGAGCTGTGTTTTCAGGTCTTAAGGTAACCGATCTACCTCCTCTATCTAAGAAGGTATACATCTCTTTTTTTACAACATCAGTCTCCTCACCAACTCCCCTTTCAAAAAGCTCTGTAGCTTCAAATATTGGTGTTCTTATCTCTTTGTATCCATATAGTTTAAAGATTTCCCTTGCTTTTCTCTCTATATATTCCCAGATCTCAACTTCCTTGCCAAATATATCCTTTGTCCCTTTTGGTCTTTGAATTCTCTCCCTTTTCATCTTAAACTATTTCAAAAACCCCCATTTTTCTGAATTTTTCAATCCTCTGTTTCACAAGTTTCTCAGGGGATAATCTCTTCAATTCCTTTAAACCCTTTTCAATATATTTCGATATTCTCTCTGCCATCTCTTCATAATTGGAATGGGCTCCACCAACCGGCTCAGGAATTATCTCGTCAATAACTCCAAGACTCAAGAGATCCTTAGCAGTTAATTTTAAATTCCTTGCAGACTCTTCCACTGCAGACTGATTTTTCCAGAGTATTGCAGCGCATCCTTCTGGAGATATAACAGAATAAATTGAGTATTCAAGCATATAAACCCTATCTCCCACACCAATACCAAGAGCTCCTCCACTTCCACCCTCTCCAATTACAATGACAATAATTGGAACCTTCAGCCTTGCCATCTCTCTTAAATTGTAAGCTATAGCTTCAGCCTGCCCTCTCTCTTCAGCTCCAATTCCAGGATATGCTCCTGGAGTATCAACAAAGGATATTACTGGAAGCCCAAACTTCTCGCCCAATTTCATTACTCTTAAAGCTTTTCTATAACCTTCAGGGTTTGCCATTCCAAAGTTTCTCTCTATTTTCTCCCTTGTTGTCCTTCCTTTCTGATGCCCTATTACTACCACAGATTCCTTTTTAAAGAAAGCAAGCCCTGCAATCATCGCTTTGTCATCAGCAAATCTTCTATCTCCATGTAACTCTACAAAATCTTCAAAAATTAGCCTTATATAATCAAGAGTGTAGGGTCTTAAAGGATGTCTTGCAAGTTGGGTTATTTCCCATGGAGTTAGATTTTCTGAAATTCTCTTCCACCTTTTCTCAAACTCCCTAAAAAGCTGATCATATTTTTCTTTTTTGGATGAATCCAGTAAATCTTTCAGAGAATCTAATTCTTCCTTTAGCTCTTTTATTGACTCTTCAATAGGAATATACTCCTTTGGCATTAAATCCTCCTACACTAATTTTTTATTTAACCAACTTTATCCTTTCATCAACCTCGGGATTTTCAGAGTTCTTCCTCAACCTCCATTCTGCTTCAAAAGTTCCATCTTCGAGCTTCTTCTTGTTATAGTTCCAGATATTGTAAAAGATAAAATCCACCTCCTTTTTTAGCTCATCAGGATCATAGGAGGAGATTGTTATGAGCACATCGTTGGCTCCCATGGAGGCAAGTTTTTCCTCCACTGCTCTGAAGCCTTCCTCCTTTTTGAATTTTCTCAAATCAATTCTATGTTCCCTTTTCTGGGGAATCTCTTCTTTCCTCTCTTCCATCTTCCAAATCTCCTTAAAAAATAACTTTTAAATTTTAAGTTCTTAACCTCATTTATGTCAAGCAAAAAATTGACAATTAAACTCTCATTGTTATATTATAAACCAATTGATGGACAAAATTAAAAAAATTTGTGAACCAAAATTTATCCCTCCTGTTGAGGGGGAATTTATACCAGCATCTATATGGATAAGGAAGTATTTAGAAATAGCTAAAAATTCAAAAAGAGCACCCGTAAAAATAGGTATTTTAAGAACCGATGGCTCCCTTTCAGTCTATAAAACAGAAATTGTAGATACTTCTGAATTTGAAGAAATAAATCTATTTTTTGTAGAAAGAATTGTCAAATTTTTACTATGGCAGAGGGGGGGATATAAAATATTGTTAGCTGGTTCTAAAAAGACTGGAGAAAGCTTAAAAAAGATTTACAGTTCAAAAGGAGAGAGATCCTTCGATATAAACTTAATGTCAAAGGTCTATGAAAGGAATTTTGAAGTGGAAATTCTTGAAATGGATGATTTCCCTGAGCCAAAGGAAATCTCTTTTCCTGTTGACAAAGACTTTAAAGGTTATAGAATAGGATTTGATCTTGGAGCAAGTGATAGAAAGGTCTCTGCAGTATCTTATGGAAAGCCAGTTTATACGGAGGAAGTTCCCTGGGAACCTCAGAAGAGGAATGACCCCTCTTATCATTTCCATCAGATTATGGCAGGACTTCACAGTGCTGCATCCCACCTCCCAAAAGTGGATGCAATAGGAGGAAGCTCAGCAGGAATTTACATAAACAACAGGGTAATGGTTTCATCCCTATTCAGGTCTGTTCCTGAGGAAATTTTTGAAAGGAGGGTGAAGGATATTTTCTTAGAGATCCAGAAAATCTGGAGAGTTCCTCTAAAAGTAATGAATGATGGAGAGGTTACAGCTCTTGCTGGTTCATTCATCCTCAATTCTGGTAAAGTTCTTGGAATTGCAATGGGGTCAAGCCAGGCAGGAGGTTATGTCGATGGGAATGGGAATCTTACCAATTGGCTCAATGAGCTTGCCTTTGCTCCTGTAGATTTCAATCCCAATGCACCAGTTGACGAGTGGTCAGGTGATAAGGGATGTGGAGTGAGTTACTTTTCCCAACAGGCTGTTTTCCGTCTCGCAAAATCTTTATCTATTGATATGGAGAATGAAAGCTCTGTTGAGAGGCTCAAAAAAATTCAATCCCTTTTAGAAAAAAGAGATGAGAGAGCAAGGAAGATTTTTGAATCTATAGGAATTTATTTAGGATATGGAATTGGATTGTATTCAAACTTCTATGATTTTTCCCATATTCTGGTTCTTGGAAGGGTTACCTCAGGAAAAGCAGGTTCGTTAATAGTGGAAAAAGCGAGAGAGGTTCTCGAAACTGAATTTCCAGAAATTTATAAAAAGATTGAAATTCATCTTCCAGAAGAAACCGAAAGAAGACTCGGACAATCAATTGTTGCTGCCTCTTTGCCAATTTTAAAGGAGAATTCCCTTTAATCAATCATTTCTCTTCAGCAAAAAGCTTCTGGGAATCAGATATTGTATCTAAGATAAACTCGGATATGAGGTCAAAAGCCTTAATAATATTAGGGTGAGCTATCCTGTAAAAAACCTGAGTTCCTTCTTTCCTTGTTTTTACCACTCCCTTGTCCTTTAAGAGCCCTAAGTGCTGGGAGAGATTTGACTTGGAGATTCCCGTTAAATTCCCTATTTCTGTTACATTCATTTCTCTATCCCTCAAAGTGTCAATTATCAATAGTCTTTTAGGGTGGGAGAAAACAGAACAAATATCAGCATGATGTTCATAATAAATAAAACTTTTTTTCATTTTTATCTCCAAAAAAATTATACCATTAAATTTAAGAATTTAAAATATTATGTATAAGTCAAAGAGTTTATTCTCTAAAATAAAGATTTTTTCTGATTTTTGCAAGTTTTACTGAAAATTAGATAAAGAATTAACTGTTGAGCAAAGCATCAGCAACAACTTCGCTTAGAGTTTTTACCTCAACTCCCAATTTGTATATTTTGTTAAGCTCGTTCAATTGATCAATGCAATTGTGGCAAGGAGCTACAACAACATTTGCTCCTGTCCTCTTTATCTGCTCAGCCTTTATCTTGCCAGCATTTATTCTTCTCTCTGCATATCTTGTCATTGAAAGTTGTCCCCCACCTCCTCCACAACAATAATTCTTTTCTCTGTTGGGAGTCATTTCAACAAAATTTTCTACAGCTCTTTTCAAAACATATCTCTGCTCTTCAATTATTCCCCCCATTCTTACAAGATTGCAAGGGTCATGAAGGGTATAAATTTTCTTATTAACTGAAGGATTTAGTTTTATCCTCCCTTCTCTCAAATAATCGAATAAAATTTCAACCATGCTTTTTATTTCAAATCTTTTCTTCCTTTTTAGCCAATCAGGTCCCTCCCATCTATGGGCATTGAAACCGTGACCACACTCGCCAAGAACAAGAATCTTTGCATCGAGTTTTTCCATTGTATCATAAAGTCTCTCTGAAAGAAGCCCTGCAGAAATATCATCTCCACTAAAATAACCATAATTTGTGACATCATAAAATTCACTGGAGAGGGTCCAGCTCTCCTTTGCAAGATAGAAGATCTTTGCAGCTGCAAGAAGGGAAAGGGGGAAGAATTTGGGTTCTCTCGGGTTAACAGTATAAAGGATTCTTGCCCCTTTCTCATCAATGGGGATAAAAGCGCAAGGGTCTTTCACCTCTGCCCTCAATTCCTCCTCCAGCCATTCAAGGGTTTCGAGCCACTCTCCCTTTTCTATTCCCATGTTGTTCCCCTTTTCCACTGCAAGATCAACAGTAGCTTGAAGTTCTGATGGAACAAGGGAAAGATTCGCAAGGAATGTCCTTCCAAGCCTTATTAAGTAGGGAATATTTATGCCAACTGTGCAATTTATACTGCATCTTCCGCATAGGGTGCATCTTCCAAAGAGGGAGTCTATTAGCTCATCGAGAAATTTCGAATCGATTTCATTAGACTTTTTATTGTAATTTCCTGAAAAGTTAAAAAATTTTTTAAATAGAGAAATTACGAGATTTAGTTTGTAGGCTGGAGATGAGCGAAAGTCTCCATCTGTTAGAAAATAATGGCATGTCTTTGCACATAGTCCACATCGGACACATGTGTTAATATAGGCGACAGCAAAATTGTCCAGTTTATCTTTTAATTTTTCAATAGCTTCTTTAACTTCTGACATTTCCTCTATTTCTCCAATTCTAAAAATCTTCTTTCAAAGACTCCTCTCCTTCCAAAGAAAATTCCAGAGAGGATTTTGCTGTAAAAGAAGAAAAAACAATGGCGAATTTTGCCGAAAGGGATGTAAATAAAGAGAAGAATTGAGTAAAGATAGAGAAATGAAGAGAGGAAGGGATTGAATATTGTAATGGCTGAAAGGAATAAAAAACCATTAACAAGGAGATTCGAGAAAAAATCATCAGGTATGCTTATTTTCCTTAAATATAAATTTAAAGCTCTCCTTAAAAGTAATCCAATGCCTGAGAGAAGTCCAAGGAGAAGGAAAATTTGGAATATAAAGAGCAGAATTTTGGGAATTTCAAATTCAAATATTTTGAGAAAAAGGAAGATAAATGCAGAGGAAATCCCTGAATGGAAAAGAATCCCTGCAAAATAAAAAATTAAATTTTTATAAGCACTTTCCTTCTCCCATGGCAACATCCCTTTACCGAGGGAATATATTATCCCTTTAACAGGATTACCCCTTGGACTTGAATAGAAGACTTTTTTGCCAAAGGAAGAACTTTTTGCTATGAGGTAGGAAAGAGCAGAAATGGAAAATAAAAAGGAAGTTATTGCAAGTATTTTGAGAATACTCAACATCGAAAATTAGACACAACCGTCGGGTTTTGGAAGACCAGCAAGTTTACAAGCCCCCTTTGCAGGACCGGAAGGAAAGAGCTCGTAGATTTTTTTAAGAGGGAGTCCGGTTGTTTTGCATACAGCTCTCACCATAGGTGCAAGTTTGTTTTCAAGGTAGTAGTTTCTTATATAGTTTATAACTGCCCAATGTTCCTCAGTAAGGTTTTCGAGCGACTCTTCCTTCTTTGCAAGAAATTTTGCAACCTCCTCATCCCAGTCTTCAGGATTCACAAGGAATCCTTCCTCATTCACTTCAATTTTTTTCCCATTAATTTCTATAAATGGCATACAATTACTCCTTTTTGAATTATCAATATTTTATTTTAGCAAAAGGATTTATATTTTCAACAATTGGGAATTGCAAAAGGATATTAAAAATTGCTACAGTTGAAAGGAAAAATAGCTTCAAGATTTTAAAATTTTTATTTTTAAGTTTCTTTTCTTCCCATTTTCTTTAAAAGTTCCTTGAGGAAAAGCCATACCTTATTCACATTTTTTAACCTGAATTTTGCAAAAGAACTTTTCTTCCTGCCAACAAGAATTGTCAAATCCCCTCCTTTGAAAATCCTGAAGGCATCCTCATCAGTTTCATCATCTCCTATGTAAATCTTTAATGCCTCATTTTTTAGATTTAAAAGAGATAAAAGTTTTTTAACTCCATCCCCTTTGTTCCAATTTAGATTAAGCCTTATCTCAAAAACCTTCTTTCCCTTTTTTATTTTTAACTTCCCTTTGCTTTTTGAAATCTCCTCTTCAATTATTGATTTGAGAGCTTTTTTCTTATCTTGATTTAAAAGTCGGTAATGGATGCTCCCGCTTAATCCCTTATCCTCTACTATCACACCCCTTAGGTTTTTTAATCTATCTTCAATCCTTTTCAATGTTTTTCCAATGTATTTTTTCATTCTTATTGCATAAGGATGAACCCATATTTCCCTTTTAAAAAGAATTTCCAAGCCATGATTCCCAATTAAATATATCCCCTTTATCTTTACCAATTTTTTTAAATCGTAAAGACTCCTTCCAGAAACAATTGCAACAGGAATTTTTTTTGAAATTTTTTCCAGTAGTTTTCTCCTCATAGGATGAGGTTTCGCAAGCTCAGGCCTTTTTACAATTGGGACAATTGTCCCATCATAATCCAAAAAAAGGATTACACTTCCTCCCCTTTCCAGTCTTTTCAGGATTTTCTTCATAGATAAATTATGCTCTCGCTTGTGTCCATTGATAGAAATAGAAGGAGATATTCACGAATATGTCTTGTTATGAGAAAATTATTTTTGATGTGTTCCCTCCCATTTTCTCCAAGTCTCTTTGCAAAACTTGGTTCATTTATTAGCTGTTTGATCCAGAAAGCTGTTCCCTCTATGGTATGAGTAAGAATTCCTGAATATTTATGGGCAATTTGAAGAGGTATTCCACCAACAGCAGAGGCAATAACTGGCTTCCCCTTCCACAGAGCCTCTGCCACTGTAAGACCAAATCCTTCTCTTAGAGACTTTTGAAGTATAACTGTTGATGCTCTCTGTAATGCATTTATCTCTATATCACTCCCAGGAGGTAGGAATAGAACATGGATATAAGGATCCCCATCAGCTTCATTTTTTACTTCTTCAAGAACCTTCATCCCTTCAGGGTCATCAGTAGCCCCTCCACCAGCTAAAACAAGCTGACAATCAATGTGCTCTTTGACTAATCTGTAAGCCTTTATAACTCCTATGGGGTCTTTCAAATAGTCAAATCTTGAGATCTGGGTAATTATAGGTTTTCTCCTGTCTATACCGAATCTTTCGCAAATCTCATTTATTTTCTCCTCAGAAATTTCCTTATTCTTATCTGACAGGGGGTCAATGGATGGCGAAATCAGCACCTGCCTTATTGATATTCTCCGTGAGAAAGAAGGAGCAGAGAATACAGCGCAATCATATTTTTCTATGAAATTCCTGAGAAATTCCCAAGTTTCATTCTTTGGTGATGTGAAATCTATATGACATCTCCATATCCATTTTCTCCCAATCTCCCTCTTCCTCTCAACAATTGCTATAGGCTGAGGATCATGGATAAAAACAATATCTCCGTAATTTGAAAATTCATAAGAATTTTCTCTGTTTATTTGAAGGAAATAATCGAATTCCTCCTTTGTAATTTCAAGATCAACTCCGTGAAGGGAATTGTGAATTTTCTTTGTAATATGAAAAAATCTGTCATCACCCTTTATAACATCCCACCAAACATTCACACCAAGCTCCCTGAGAAGAGGAATCATGCGCCTTAAAATTTCAGCAACACCACCACCCACTGATGTTGAATTGATGTTCTGGACAGATTTTCCCTTCAATTTTTCTGCGAGAAGAAAAAGCTCATCAATGCTACTCTTTCCAACAATTGGTATATAATCCTCAATTCTTGCCATCTTTCCTTATCAACCATTCATATATTTTTTAACAGTTTCAATTATTTTTCTCCTCAAACCCTCGAGGGTTATAGTGTAAGGATCAAATCGGGATAGTTCTTCAGCAATGTCTTTCGTTCCAATACTTTCAAACCAGTTGGAAAAATCATTTTCTCCCTTCTCAAGTCTTAGACGAGACTCAAAGATATGGTAGTATATTGAATTTATGGAAATTTTTTCCACTATCTCTATAAATTCCTCCGGATTTCTTGCTATAAAGGGAGTCTTGAAAATAAAGGTTCTGCAAGACATAAAATGAAATTCTTCACCCTCATGGCATTCAATATTCTTGAAGTTTTCTTTACTTATGTAATCCTCAAGGATCTCAATGAATTTCTCCCTTAAATCCCTTATTTTTCTAAATTTTACAGTGTCTATGCTTGCCATCCTTTCTCCGAGAGCATCCAAACCAAGGGAATTTGTTATCCAGAAGGAAAAATCATTGGGTGGCTCAGGGGAGAGAAAGTGGTGTTGTTGAAGGAATCTGTGGGTATGGTAATAAATGGAAGAACCTGGAACAATTTTAATCCCTTCCAGAAGTTCTCTAATATTTCTCGCCCTTATTCCGAGAAGCTCTACAAGATTAAGTCTTGAATAGAATTGAAAAGGGGTTGCCATGATTCCTCACATCAATTTTTTAAGTTCTCCGACAATCTTACCAGCCCATCGATAAATATTGTTTTCCCTTACTATCTCCCTCATTTTACTCATTCTCTGAAGCTTCTCTTCCTCCTTCATTTCAATACCCATCTTTATTGCATCTGCAAACTGGTCGAGGGCTATTGGGTTTATGAGAATCGCATCGCTAAGCTCTCTGGATGCACCTGTAAATTTGGATAAAATTAAAACACCCTTTCCATCAAACCTTGATGCAACAAACTCTTTTGCCACAAGATTCATTCCATCGTGGACTGAGCTTACAATACAAATATCAGCTGCTCTATAATAGGAGATAACATCCTCCTTATTCAAATGGGTTTTATGGAGGATTATGGGTTGCCAGTCCTTTATTTTCCATCTTGAGTTGACATCAACCATTGTATGGTAGATTTCATCATTATATTCTTTATACTTTGGGATATAAATTCGAGATATTGGACCAACCTGAAAGAAAACAAACTTTCCTAAATATTCTGGATATTTTTCAAAAAATCTATCAATGGCTTTGAATCTTTCGACTATTCCTTTTGTATAATCAATTCTATCCACGCCAACACCAAGTATCTTATCCCTGATTCTCCAATCTCTTCTGATTTGAGATATTTTTTCTTCAACCCTTTCACTTTTTGATATTCTTTCAATTTCGTCAAAATCCACACTTATTGGATAGGGTCTAACAAGTGTTTCCCTTCCACCTTTTACTACAGATAATCTTTCCCAGTCAATTCTTGCCTCCATGAATCTATCAATTGTATCAAGGAAATTGAGACAATGATAACGAACATGGAATCCAATAAGGTCATTTCCCAGTAGTCCATCAAGAATCTCCTCTCCATGAGGACAAACCCTGAAAGCCTCTGGATTGGGCCAGGGAATATGCCAGAATTGTGCAACAATTAAATTGGGATGCCTATCCTTTACAATTTTTGGAAGTAATGAGAAATGATAATCCTGTATGAAGACAAAGCCACTGTCATTTCCAATCTCCTCGCAGATTGCATCAGCAAATTTTTCGTTGACCTTTTTATAGATCTTCCAGTCCTCATCCCGGAAATTTGGTCTTACATAGGCATTGTGGCAGAGGGGCCAGAGTCCTTCATTGGAATATCTGTAATAAAATCCCTCCTCTTCCTCTTTAGTAAGCCAGACTCTTCTCAATGTGTAACTTGGATTATCTGGAGGAACTGCTATGCGTCCATTTTCATCAACTACATCCCTGTCTGCATCTCCTGTTCCTGATGCAATCCATATCCCTCCACAACTCCTCATAACTGGATCAAGGGCTATAGCCATCCCACTTGCGGGAGTTATACATTTTATTCCATCTTCAGAGTAAATGTGCATATAGGGTTCTCTATTGGAAACAATTATGAATTTATTTCCTCCTATTTTCTCTCTAACAGCTGACCTCAAAATTTCTTTGTCCCATACCATAACTTTTCCTCTTTATAGATTTTATAATCAGGCTTTCCTAATTAATCGTTTTTAATTTTTTTATGTCAAGAGTATTTAAATTATAACCAAAAGAACCATGTTTAATACTACAACATTTGATATCACCTTGCAAGAGAAGATTTAATTTACAAAGTTAACAATTTCTATTAAATTTTTAAAGAAAATTCACCAAAACCTCATTGGAAAGGAGCAATTTATCTTCTCTAATAGCCAGTCTATCCTCTTCAAGAATTATCAAATTTTCTTCCTTGAGTCTATCTATAGTTTGAGAAAATTCTTTAATAATGTCAAAATCAAATCTTCTTTTAAATTCTGAAATTTTTATTCCATCTACCAATCTAAGACCTAAAATTATTGCCTCCTTTACCATCTCAAATTTACTCAGTTCTGTCAGTTCATCCTTTTTAATTTTCCCTTCCTTTACTCCTTTGAACCACTCTTCCACATCAGAGACATTGCACCATCTTTTCCCAATGAAATTAGAACATGCAGAAGGACCAAGTCCAAGGAAAGGATGGTATTTCCAGTATTTTAGATTGTGAAGACATTTTTTCCCTTCCTTTGCAAAATTTGAAATCTCGTAATGGATGAATGAAAGGGATTTAAGCCCCTCCTTCAGTTCAAAATATTCTTGAGAAATGAAATCATCGTCGGGGATTCCAATTTTTTTTGCAAGTTCTTCAAAGGGTAACCCTTCGTAGTTTTCAAGGATGTAAATTGAAACATGGTCAGGCTCCATAATTTTAATATTCTCAAGAATCTTTTTTGGATTATCCTTTCTCTCTCCAGGAAAACCAATTATCAAGTCAACATTTATGTTTTCAAATCCCTCCTCTCTGCAAAGGAAGAAAAAATCTATTGCCTTTGTAGGTGTGTATTCCCTTCCGATGGTTTCAAGAATTTTTTTGTCAAAGGACTGAATCCCTATGCTCAGTCTTCCAACCCCTACCTCCCTCCACCCTTTAATTATTTCCCTATCCCTTATATC
>CAZFCI010000206.1:0-2170 GCA_964517525.1 uncultured Clostridia bacterium
TTTCAATATTGATATAAAAGGGATGAAAAGGCTTATTCTTAAAGTGGAAGATGGTGGAGATGGAATTGACTATGACCATGCAGACTGGGCTGATCTAAGGATGAAACTAAGGAGAGAGTAAAGATGAAATCTTCTAATTTGGAGGAACATTATGGTTTCAATTAATTTAGTGGATTACCTGATAATTGCTGGATATATCATTGTAACAATTATAGTAGGTTATGGTTTGAAGAAGTATATGAAAACTGGAGAGGACTTTTTCCTGTCAGGAAGATCCCTTCCAAGCTGGATAACTGGTCTTGCTTTTCTATCTGCCAATCTTGGTGCCCTTGAAATAATAGGAATGGTAGCGAATTCAGCAAAGTATGGAATATTAACTGTTCATTTCTACTGGATTGGTGCAATACCTGCTATGGTTTTTCTCGGTGTATTCATGATGCCCTTTTACTATGAGAGCAAAGTTAGAAGTGTTCCTGAATATTTGAAATTGAGATACAATGAGGCAACCCATGCAGTTAATGCGATTTCTTTTGCAATTATGACAATACTTATGAGTGGAATAAGTATGTATGCAATGGCACTCCTCTTTAAAGTTATGCTGGGTTGGACACTAACAGCGAGTATTCTAATATCAGCCCTCGTTGTTTTGATTTACATATTCTGGGGAGGTCTCTCCTCATCCATCTACAATGAAGTTATTCAATTTTTCTTAATATGGCTTGGAATCCTGCCAATTGTTTTTCTGGGGATGAAAGAGGTTGGTGGATTTAAAGGGTTTTTAAGTAGGCTCCCTGAGAACTTTCTCCACTCCTGGAAAACTCTTGGAGATCCATCAGCCAATCCCCTTGGAATAGAGTGGGTTGGTGTTGTTCTCGGACTCGGTTTTGTCCTATCCTTTGGATACTGGACAACAGATTTTCTTGTTGTTCAGAGAGCCCTTGCTTCTGAAAATTTGTCTGCTTCAAGGAGAACACCAATAATTGCTGCATTTCCAAAAATGCTTGTCCCAATAATAGTTGTTATTCCAGGACTTGTTGCTCTATCTGTTCTTCCTGAATTATCTTCAAATTCAAATCCTGACTATAACTCTTCCCTGATTCTATTAATGAAACACTATCTTCCCAGTGGAGTCTTAGGGCTTGCAATAACCGCTCTCCTTGCAAGTTTTATGTCAGGGATGGCTGGGAATGTAACTGCCTTTAACACTGTCTGGACATACGATATATATGGAAGTTATATAAGAAAAAACATGCCAGATTCGCATTATCTAAGAATGGGGAAATATGCAACAATTTTTGGTGTTCTCTTGAGCATAGGTTCTGCCTACATAGTTCAATCCTTTCCAAACCTTATGGACTATATGCAACTTATATTCTCCTTCTTTAATGCTCCACTATTTGCCACATTCCTTCTTGGAATGTTCTGGAGAAGAGCAACTCCATGGGGAGGATTTTTCGGCCTTGTTTCAGGAATTCTCACAGCTGCTATACATTATTTTCTTTACAGATTCAACATAATAAATTATCCTTCTGAGATGGGCGCAAATTACTATCAGGCTTGGTGGGCATGGCTTGTAGATTTCTCAGTTACAATAATCGTAAGTCTCTTCACATCCAAAAAAAGAGATGAGGAGCTGAAAGGACTTGTTTACGGACTTTCTAAAATAAAAGCTGAAAAGGAAAAATTCTTCCTCAGGCCTGAAGTTCTCGGCTCCCTTGTTCTCCTTATAACTCTCTTTCTTAACATTATATTCTGGTAAAGGAGATTAAAATGGAGGAGAAAAGAAAATTTCATTATCTTGACTTGAGATTACCCCTTGGTATACTTCTCACTTTTTACGGAATTATTTTGATAATTTATGGCTTTATTACAGATACTAAGGTTTACAGCAAATCCCTTGGTATAAACATAAATCTTCTCTGGGGGATTGTCCTTTTTATTTTTGGTGGAACTTTAATTTTATTTTTGATTTTAAAAAAGTATTTAAGAAAATGGAAGAAAGAAGAGAGAAGTTAAAGGAGCTTTTAAAATCTGAATTCAAAAAATCCTTTGGAGATGAGAGAGAAATAATTATTTCAATGGCTCCTGGGAGGATAAATATTATAGGAGAACACACTGACTACAATGATGGTTTTGTCCTTCCAATCACAATAGATAGAGCAGTATATAT
>CAZFCI010000207.1:0-4249 GCA_964517525.1 uncultured Clostridia bacterium
ATAAAAAACAAGTCAATGGTGTGAGAAAAATTTTATTAGATTAAGCCTATATTTAATCTAAATCATTAATCACTACTGATTACCATAAATCGGTCTTGACAAATTTCAAAAAAGGAATATATTAAAAAAATGGAGAACAAAAGGAGAACAAATGAGAAGAAGGCAAAAAGAAATTTTTGAAGTAATAAGAAAGTTTTTAAGAGAAAAGGGGTATTCTCCAAGTATAAGGGAAATAGGAAAAGAAGCAGGGCTTTCATCTCCCTCCTCTGTCTTTAAACATGTTCTAAAACTTGAAAAGGAGGGATTTATCAAAAGGGAAGGGAGAGAAATAAAAGTTCTGGAGGAAGGTATACCCTTTTTAGGCGTTATTCCTGCTGGAAAACCCATAGAGATTTTTGAAAGTGACGAGCAGATTGAAGTCCCTTCATGGATGATACCTAAGGGAGTTGATGTTTTTGCTCTAAAAGTATCCGGAAAGAGCATGGTTGATGCATATGTGGATGATGGAGATATAGTGATTGTTGAAAAAACATCAAACGCTAATTCAGGAGATATGATTGTGGCTCAGCTCCCTGATGGTTCAGTAACTCTTAAGAAATTTAAAATAGAAAATGGAGAGGCTATGCTGGTTCCTCAGAATCCTCAATTTAAGCCAATCCCTGCAAAGGGTGCAAAGGTTTTAGGAAGGCTTATTGGGGTTATAAGAAAATATAGGTAAAAAATGAAAGAGAGAAAACGATGGATTCTTCATCTTGACATAGATGCTTTCTTTGCATCTGCAGAAGCTCTTTTTAATCCTTCTCTAAGGGGCAAACCAATTATTGTAGGAGGATTACCCAATGAAAGAGGAGTTGTTGCAACTGCCTCCTATGAGGCAAGGAAATTCGGCATTTATTCAGGAATGCCTCTTAAAAAAGCCTATCAACTATGTCCTAACTGTATTTTTTTGAGGGGGAATTACTCGAGATACGCTGAAATTTCTAATATTTTCTTCAATACCCTGAGCAAATTTACCCCTGATTTAGAAATGGCATCTTTGGATGAGGCTTATCTTGATCTTACAAAATGTTCTCTACTCTATCCTTCCATGGAAGAAATTGGAAAATATATAAAGGAAGAAGCTGAAAAGAGAACAGGCTTGAGTATTTCTGGGGGGTTAGGATCAAGCAAATTTATCGCCAAATTGGCTACAGAAAAGGCAAAGCTGGGAGGCTTTCTTTATGTCGAGCATGGAAGAGAAATGGAATTTTTGGAAAATATAAATATTGAGAATATTCCAGGGATAGGTCCAAAATCGTCAAGGATATTAAAAATTATTGGGGTAGAAAAAATTGGAGATCTTTGGAAATTTTCAATAGAGGAGCTAAAAAAATTCTTTGGCTCATCAGGGGATTACATTTACCTTCTTTGTCGAGGACTTGATAGTAGTGAGGTTGTTCCCTTTAGAAATCCAAAATCAATCTCCAGAGAGACAACATTTCTCAAAGATATATGGGAAACTAAATTAATCCTTGCCCATTTTGCATACCTTTCCGATAGACTTGCTGAAACCCTCAGAAAATCAAATCTTTCAGCTCACATAATAGAGATAAAGGTTAGGTTTTCAGATTTTTCAACTTACACAAAAAGGGAATCCCTTCTCATTCCTACTAACGATAATTTTGAGATATATCAGATTTCAAAAAAATTGTTCCTCAAAAATTTCTCATCCCACAAACTTGCTATAAGGCTTGTTGGTGTAAGAGCCTCTGGATTCTCATACGGAAGGACAATTCCAATATTTGAAGGAGATGAAAGTAGAAGAAAGGAAAAACTTCTTAAAGCAATTGACAAGATAAGGGAAAAATATGGGTTCGGAAAATTGCTTACAGGAGGAGAAAAACTTCTCGAAGAAATATATGAAAGAGATGAGGAGAGGGGATTTACATTGAAAACTTCCTCTCTTACAAAATGAAGATTTGTCAGGCAAATTTAAGAAATAGCCTTAATTCAATCAAAAATAAAAAGTGGGGCAGGAAATAAGCCGAATTCTGTTCATGGGGAGCATTAATCTTGGTTCTGCATTACTGCAGAACTCCAGCGACCTACCCGCTTTGCCCCTCCATTCAAGGAGTATCGGGCGGGCAACCCTTCAAAGGGCAAAGCCTATTTGGTCTTGCTCCGGATGGGGTTTGCCTTGCCTCCACCATCACTGGTAGAGCGGTGAGCTCTTACCTCGCCTTTTCACCCTTACCTCGCACTTGAGATTCAAGTGCGGGGCGGTATGTTTTCTGCGGCACTTTCCGTCGCTTAAGGCTTTCACCTCAAGCGCCTGGATGTTATCCAGCATCCTGCCCTGTGGAGTTCGGACTTTCCTCTGGTTCTTCATCAAAACCAGCGCTCCCATCGCCTGCCCCACCTTTATATTTTATACCATAACTTTCCAATTTTTTATAGAGATTTGAACGAGGAGTATCTATTTCTTCAGCAGTCTTTGAAATATTCCATTTATTCTCTCTTAGCTTTGCAAGTATAAAAAGTTTCTCTGCTTCCTCTTTAAACTCTCTAAGAGTTTTTATTTTTCTTATATCGGGAAGTATAGAAATGGTGTCTGACCTTATATACTCAGGTAAATCTTCATAATCTATAACATCCTTGTCCACCATGACCATCAATCTTTCGATCAGATTCCTCAATTCTCTAACATTCCCTTTCCATGGATATTTTATAAGGGCTGACATGGCATCATCTGTAAATTTTTTCTTTTTGTAATTGTTCTCTTCAGAAAAGCTCTCCATAAAATAATCTATGAGAAGGGGTATATCCTCTTTCTTTTCTCTTAGAGGAGGAGAATATACTGGAACAACACTTAACCTGAAATAAAGGTCTTCTCTAAATCTTCCTTCCTTTATCTCTTTTGTAAGATCTTTGTTTGTAGCAGCAATTATTCTTACATCAACTTTTATTATTTTTGTTGAACCAACTCTCTGAACCTCTCCTTCTTCAAGAACTCTCAAAACCTTTGCCTGAGTCTTGAAACTCATATCACCAATTTCATCAAGAAAGATAGTCCCCTTATGAGCAAGCTCAAATTTTCCCATCTTCCTTTCTGTTGCCCCTGTGAAAGCTCCCTTTTCATGGCCAAAGAGCTCTGATTCTATAAGTTCTTCAGGAATTGCCGCACAATTAACCTGGACAAAGGGTTCGCTGGAACGATGACTCAATCTATGTATCATCCTTGCTATAAGCTCCTTTCCTGTTCCACTTTCTCCCATTATAAGAACAGTGGCATCTGTAGGTGCAACCTTCTCTATCTCTTCCCTTAATTTTCTCATTGGAGATGAGTTCCCTATCAATTCATACTTCTTTTCAGTTCTCTTTTTTAAAAGAATGTTCTCTTGTCTTAAGATATTTTTTTCAAGAGCATTCCTTATACTCAAGAGAACTCTATCCCTTTCAATAGGTTTCTCCAAAAAATCAAAAGCACCAAGCTTTGTTGCCTCAATAGCAGTTGATATTGTCCCATGCCCTGAAATCATTATAACCTCAATCCATGGTTTCCTCTTTTTTATCTCTTTCAAAACCTGCAAACCGTCCATTTGGGGCAACTTGATGTCTAAGAGGACAACCTGTGGATCCTCAGAAAGAAAATTTAATGCATTTTGAGGATCTCCAGCCTCTAAGACCTCATAATCCTCATACTCAAGAATTAGCCTTAAAGCCTCCCTTATATTTTGCTCATCATCAACAACAAGAATTCTTTTTTTGCTCATAATAGTATTTTAACACAAATGGAATAGATTAATTAGTTTTTTGAAAATTTATCTCTTTGGTAAAAATCTCATTTCCTCTAAAAGGAGGGATAAGCAATTCCAATGTATCTTTGCCCATTTTCCTTCTCCACTTTTCAGGAACTTTGAGGGTTAAAATCATATTTCTCTTAATGAAGAACTTTGAACTCTCAAGATTTTTAGGACCAATTGGCTCTGATATGTCCACAACTAATTTAACTTTTCTACCGTCATACTCTGCAAAAATCTTAGAAGATATCATCCCAACAAATTCTCCAAGGGAAACAAATCTTTTAACACCTGCTCTTTTCCATGCTGAAAGAAACTTATCAAACCAATCAATACCGAAATATGTAAAATCAGCATCATGAAGCCCTAAAATAATTGGAAGGCTTATAAAAACTCTTTTATAACTCGGTTTTACCCACCATTCCAGCTCCTTTACAGGGACAACATAAACAAAGTTAAGGGGTTTATAC
>CAZFCI010000208.1:0-3413 GCA_964517525.1 uncultured Clostridia bacterium
CCATATTTCTCTTACGAAATTTTTAGATAAATTGTTCTAAATCTCTTCCATCAAAATTTTGGAAATCCTTTTTGCATACTCAGAGCTTTCAGAATCTACGCCTTTAATTTTTATCTGAGAGGGGGATTTTACTCCCAAACCAAGTTCTACAGCCCTTGCAATCTGTTCCTGCTCAAAGATTTTTCTTCCCATTATATCTTTGTTGCTTCCAAGTTCCTTTAAGATTGCAATCCCAACAGCATCAATTGCAACTCTATCAGTCCCTGCAAGGAAAAGATTCGCCCTCTTCCTTTCTCCCTGCATTGGACCACCATCAACGAAAACTTCAATTCCATCAACAACTATTAAAGAAGGTTTGTAGGCATAGTTTATTTCAGCTATCATTTTCCTCATATTGGGTGAAGAGTGGAGTTCCCTCATGAATGGATAACCTTTTCTTGGAACAATCCCAACGGAATTCTTCAAAGAGATTGTGAAAATGCCACCGAACTGATGGGTTTTAATACAGCATGTGGACACAATACATTCAGCCTCAAGTATTGGTTTTGCCACAAGAAATCCTTCCTTCCAATGGGAATTGGAAGGATAAATTCTCTCATATCCATTTTCACCAAGCTCGTCAAAATTTATAACTTCAGCACCAAATTCCTTTGCAAGCTCATAAATGTTCTTTTTTAAAAGAACCTGTTCTGTTGGCTCTGGACCTGACCTATCTCCAATCCTTATCTTCTTTCCGCCCATATCCTTTATAAGTGCCATAAGTTCCCTCAGGGTGTCATTGTGGGTCGAACCAGGGGTGGGATCTGAGGTATTGAAATTTGGTTTAATAAGAACATCTTTATTCTTGAAGGGATTAATACCAAGGGCTTCAACAGACTTTCTAACCCCCTCTCTTCTATCTTCACATTTTACAAGAATAACCTCTGCCCTATCATCTGAAGAAATTAAGCCTTCCTTTCTTAAAAAGTTTCCCATAAAACTTAAACCGAAAATACCAGCTCCTGCTACGAAAAATTCTCTTCTACTTATTATTTTCCCTTTCATATCAATTCATAGATATAACATAAAGAGAAATGTCAATCAAATTTTCTTCTATTCGAGGAGATCTTATTATAAATTAAGTCTCCAAATTTTTATAAAACACAAAAAATTGACAAGCTCTTAATAAATATGTTTTACTTTTAGATGGAAAGGTGAAATCTATGAGTCAAAAAAGAAAGCCTGCGGTTGCAGGACAGTTTTATCCTCAGGGGAAAGAAAGGCTTCTGAAAATTGTTTCCAATCTTGTTGATGAGAGCAAAGAAAAAAGAAGCTGTATTGCTTTAATTTCCCCCCATGCTGGTTATATGTACTCGGGAAAGGTTGCAGGTGAAACTTTCTCCTCCATAATAATTCCTGATACTGTGCTTCTCCTTGGTCCCAATCATACTGGTATGGGTAAAGCTTTCGCAATAATGGACAAAGGTGAATGGGAGACCCCCCTTGGTGATATAATAATAAATGAAGAACTTGCAAGTATAATCCTTGAAGAATCGTCCCTTGTAAGAATTGACCCAACAGCCCACCTTTGGGAGCATTCCATCGAGGTTCAACTCCCTTTTATCCAGTTTTTCAACCCCAACGCAACTTTTGTTCCTGTATGTATCCAGAAAACAACTTACGAACAGCTGAAAGGATTTGGAGAGGATATAGCAGAAGCTATAAAAAAATTCGGGAAGGGGGTCCTTATTGTTGCTTCTTCTGATATGAGTCATTACATTCCAAAGGAGGAGGCTGAAAAGAAGGATTGGATTGCTCTTGAGAGGATCGAGGATTTAAATCCTGAAGGATTATACGAGGTTGTTGAAAGGGAAGATATTTCAATGTGTGGAATTGCCCCTGTTGTCTCTGCTTTATCGGCTTCAATAAAACTTGGAGCAAAGAACGCAAAGACGGTAAGTTATGCAACATCAGGAGATATAACAGGTGATTATACAGAAGTTGTTGGTTATGCGGGAGTGATAATTTATTAGCAAAAGAACAACTTTTTTCTATTTTTCATGATTCTATAAAAACCAAATAATGTATGTTAAAATAAATTTTCTTTTAGAACATGAGAATTCTTATCACTGGTTCAAAAGGACAGTTGGGGTCTGAGTTTGTCGAGATTTTTAAAAATGAGAATTTAAAAGCACTCTCCCATTCAGAGCTCGATATTTCTGATTTTGAAAGAGTTAGAAAATTTATAAAGGATTTTAAGCCTGAAATTTTGATAAACACAGCTGCTTATCATTTAGTTGATGAATGTGAAGAATATCCTGAGAAGGCTTTCCTTTTAAATTCCATTGCTGTTAGAAACCTTGCTATCCTTTCGAGTGAATTTGACTTCCTCCTTGTCCATTTCAGCACCGATTATGTTTTTGATGGAAAGAAAGGATCTCCTTACAACGAAGATGACTCACCATTTCCTCTTTCCGTTTATGCTCTTTCAAAACTATGCGGAGAAATCTTCATTAAAAATCTTTGCAAAAAATTTTATATTGTTAGAACCTGTGGTCTTTACGGTGTTAAGGGAAAAGCCTCAAAGGGTGGCAATTTCATTGAAAGAATTCTTAGAAAATGGGAAGAGGGAAAGGAGCTCAGAATTGTCTCAGATCAAATTGTAACTCCCACATACACAAAGGAGCTTGCAGAAAAAGTTAAAATGCTAATTTTAAAAGGAGCTCCCTCAGGCTTGTATCATATGACAAATGAGGGAGAGTGCTCATGGTTTGAGTTCTCAAAAAAAGTCTTTGAATTAATGGGAATACAAGCTGAAATAAAACCTGTTTCTTCCAAAGAGCTCAATCTAAAAGCTAAAAGACCCAAATATTCTGTTCTTGATAATAGAAATATCAGGCTTGTCGGAATCCCTGATTTCAGGCAATGGTCTGAGGCTCTAAGAGAATATCTAAAGGAGAGAGAAAGTGGAAGATAAGGAAAAAATTGTTTTAAGAAAATGCAGGACTTACGACTCAAAAGAAATAAAATCTTCCATTCTCGCAATACTTGAATCTCTTGGTGGTGCAAAGAAGTTTTTCTCTCAAGGTGAGAAAATTCTAATTAAACCGAATCTTCTTTCCGCAAGATTTCCTGAAGAGGGGGTGACAACTCATCCATCAATTGTTAAGGCAGTTGCTGAAATAATTATTGAAAATGGGGGGGTACCATACATAGGCGATAGCCCATCAATAGAGCCTTTTAAAAAAGTAGTAGCAAGAACAGGAATGCAGAAAATTTCAGAGGAAATGGGTATAAAACTTGTTCCTTTTGATGATTCAGTTAATGTTGACTTTAAAGATGGAGAATTTAAAAAACTTGAGATTTCAAGACCTGTTCTCGAAGTTGACAAAGTTGTAAACATTGCCAAACTTAAAACTCACACTCAGTTTATT
>CAZFCI010000209.1:0-1791 GCA_964517525.1 uncultured Clostridia bacterium
GTTTTTAATCTCTGCTTTACTATCCTGCAATCTCTCATGGGTGAAGAAAGGTTCATCTATTTTACTATTGTTAATTTTTGTATCACTATTTCTATATTTTTCCCTTGACCATTTTCTTTTTATTTCCAAGAGAAATTTTATTGAAAAGGACTTAAAAAATATTATTTTAGCCCAGGAAAGATGGAGTGAGTTCATCCTAAGAGAAGGGATCAAGGAGATTGATTCCCAGATGAACGCAATAGAGAATTTTCTTTTTGCCCCTTCAAAGGAAGAAATAGCTTATAAAATATGGCAAAAAACAACCGCAGCTAAGTTAAGATGGCCCTCTGCTATAGAAGTTCTTGATAGAGAAGGGGAAATTCTTTCATCTTTTTCCCTCAATCTTCCAATTCCAGAGAGTATTTTTACTCCATTTACTGACAGATGGTGGGTGGAGGAAGCTTCCCTTCCTTTCTTTGATAAAGTTAAAAGGGTCAGGTTTGGCTATAAGGGGGTTTTAGGAGGAAGAGAATGGTTTGGGAAGATTATTTTTTATATCTCTTCTGACTATGATGCAATTCCCATTCTATATAGAGAAAGCCCATATTACAGCATTTTAAGAGGAGAAGTATTCCCGCCATCACCGGTTATGGAAAAAGATTTTGGTTTTGCCGTCTTTGATGAAGAAGGCTCTATAATTTTTAATCCTTCAAAAATACATTCAGCCCTGGGAAGAGACACTTTAAAGAGAATAGAAAAAGAAGGTGAATTCTGGACATCAACAAGTCTTCCCTTAGGTCTTCACCACATATTTTACTTCAAAAGTGCAGATAGAATTTTCTCTATATTTTACCCAGTTAAAGGAATAAAGGGTTATTGCCTTGAAATTATGGAAATAATAATCATTTCCTTCATTTATTTTTCGATTTTAATTTCATTTTTTTACTTTCTTGGTGTTTATAAACCTGATTGGCTTTCAAGGATGACCTTCTCAACCAAGGTGAGGATTATTTTCCTGGCAATGGCGCTCCTTCCATTCATTGTTTTTTCGATTTTCTCAAATATATTCTTGCAGAGACTTTTCATCGAACAGATGAAGAACAAAGCAATAGGGGAACTTGAGACTGCAAAAGGGATATTCGCACAATTCTACAGTGTAGAAAGAGAAAGTTTAATACCGCAGGATCTAATTTTATGGGTAGGAAGCATAATTGCAAGAGATATTAATATTTATTTAGATGGTACCCTTGTTGGCTCTTCAAGAGGCGAAATCTTTCTTTCTCAGTTCCTTCCCTATCATCTTGATGGTGAAATTTATTATGAAATAGTTCATAAGGGAGTATTTTATTATCTTAAGAAAGAAAAGATGGGAAGATTTTTATACTTTACTCTTTCCTCTCCAATGAAATTGGGCGAGCAAAAGTATATTATCTCTATTCCCCTTATTCCCGAGACAAAGGAGCTGACTCTTATTGGAAGAGAATTTATGGAATTTTTATCCATAATGTTCTTCTTCTTTGCTTTAGTTGCTTCTCTTGTCTCTCAGTCTCTTTACAGAAAAATAATTGGTCCCATCAAAACCCTTCTAAATGCCTACAGGGATGTTGGCAAGGGGAATCTTGATATAAAAATTGAAACAAAAAGTAAAGATGAGATAAGAGAGCTAATGGAAGGGTTCAATTCCATGGTAAGAGAATTGAAATCTAAGCAAGAGGAGCTCAAGGAAATGGAAAGGAGACAAGCGTGGTCTGAAATGGCTAAAAAGGCTGCCCACGAAATCAAAAATCCTTTGACTCCTATCCTCCTCATGAC
>CAZFCI010000210.1:0-2715 GCA_964517525.1 uncultured Clostridia bacterium
AAATAAATGTGCAAAAATGGTTAAAAGGGAAAGAAATAGTGGAATTAATTGCATATATAGTAAAAATTTCAACATTTAATTTAATCGGCATCATAATATTTTCAAAAAAAGAATTTAAATGAATTATTTGGGGAGAAAAAATAAGATCTAATAATTTTAAAGAGTAGAATGAAAAGAATATTAATAATAACGATATAATTCCTTTTTTCACCTGTTCTCCTTTGCCATTTTAAATTTCTAAAACAGGACTTCTTTCACAGTTTTATTTAGACCAGAGAAGGGCGCCAATTGGAAAGGCTTGGGATATAGCAGTAGTGAACAAGAAAATATAATATTCGCCGATGGTAAATCTTACAATATCAAAATTTACAGCAAAGAAGAGAATTGATTAAAACTTTTTAAAGGAAATAAGCTCTAAATAAAAGATTTGTAGGGTATCGCATTGAAAAAAGTAGGTAGATAGTTCTATCTGATTTTCTAATTGTAATAATTATTTTCCTGTTTTTAAAGGTAATGGGTAAGTTTGCGACAGGAACTTCTTTATCTTATCAAAAATCCCTCTTTCATATTGACAATTCCCAAAGGATAGCTTATTTTATTAATTGATCGGGCGGTTAGCTCAGCGGTAGAGCACTGGTCTTACACGCCGGGGGTCAGAGGTTCAAATCCTCTACCGCCCATTATTTTGAATTAAAATTTAAATCTGATAGAATTGATTTAAAGGGAAACAAAAATGAAAATATTAAATTCATCTCAAATGAGGGAAGTTGACAGAAAAGCCATAAATGAGCTTGGGATTCCAGGGGTTGTTTTAATGGAGAACGCAGGAAGATTTGCTTTTGAAGAAATTGTGAGGAGATTTCCAGATTTCAAAAAAAAGAAAATTTCAATTCTTTGTGGAAAAGGAAATAACGGAGGTGATGGTTTTGTCATTGCGCGCCATTTGATTAATAACGGTGCCAATCCTCATATATTTCTTTTTGGTAATGAGGGTGAAGTTAAAGGGGATGCGAGAATAAATTTTTTAATCCTCTTGAAAATGGGAGTTAGTATAAAAACAATTAATGGAGAGGAGGATTGGGAAAGATTTAAGGAGGGGATAAAGGATTCTGAAATAATAATTGACTCAATCTTTGGAACAGGCTTCCAAGGAAGGCTTGAGGGAATATGGGAAAGGATATTTTCTGATATAAACTCTTTTAGAGGATTTAAAATTGCAATTGATCTTCCATCAGGGCTCTCATCGGACACATTTATGGTTAAAGAGCCCTCTTTTAATGCTGACTTAACAATTACAATGGCAGCTCCTAAAATTCCCCATATCTTTCCACCAGCTTCAGAAAAAGTTGGTGAGTTTGTTGTTGCTGACATTGGAATTCCCGAGTCTTTATTTGAAAATCCTTCATATTTTTTGGAGTTAATAACTGAGAAAAGAATTTCAAAATCTAAAATATTTGAAAAGAGAAAAAGGGACTCTCATAAAGGAGATTATGGACATGTTTTAATTATAGGTGGTTCTATCGGTAAAACAGGCGCTGCTGTTCTTGCTGGTCTTTCTGTTTTGAAAGCTGGAGCAGCCCTTGTAACAGTTGCAACTCCAAAGTCTTGTCTCCCAATAATTGCCTCTTCAGCACCAGAGCTAATGACCTTTCCTCTTGACGAGACTGAAGATGGCACGATTTCATCAAGCTCCCTTCAATCTGCTTTAAAATTTGCAGAGGATAAAGATGCGGTTGTTCTTGGTCCTGGAATAACCACAAACCCATCAACAGTGGAGTTTGTTTTAGAATTCATAAAAAACATCCAGATACCAACAATTATTGATGCTGATGGGATAAACTCCATTGCAACCTTTCCATCTATTGTAAGGGGGAAGTCTAATATTGCCCTCACCCCTCATCCTGGAGAGCTTGGAAGAGTTCTAAAAATTACTCCAAGGGATATTCTGAATAACAGAGTTGAAATTGTTAGACACTTTGCCATGGAAAATTACTGTTATCTTGTATTAAAGGGATGGAGAACACTAATTTCTGAACCGAAGGGTTCTGTTTATGTTAATCCAACTGGAAATCCTGGAATGGCTACAGGAGGCTCAGGAGATGTTCTTTCAGGTATATTGGGAGGATTTTTAGCTCAAACTGGAGACATTCTTGAATCTCTGATTTTAGGAGTTTACTTACATGGATTGAGCGGAGATATTGGAGCTGAAAGAAAAGGTGAGATTTCATTAACAGCCATGGACATTCTCGAGAATTTACCCAATGCCATTGGAAGATTTTTACAATAAAAATTTTCTCTCTAATTCAGAAGAGGAAACAGTATCCATTGCTAAGAGTTTGGGAAGAGAGCTTAAAGGGAAAGAGATAATTCTCCTTGAGGGAGAACTTGGAGCAGGAAAAACTCTTTTCATAAAAGGGCTTGCTGAGGGAGCAGGAGTTGAAAACCCTGATGAGGTAAACTCTCCTTCCTTTACAATCTTAAATATTTATCAAGGGAAATTTCCTATTTACCACTTTGACCTCTACAGAGTTGAAGAAGATCCAGAGATAGAAATATCAGATTTTATAGGAGAAGGACTTGTTGTGATTGAGTGGGCGGATAGACTTAAAGAAAAGTTAGAGGGGATTAGCATAAAAATTGAAATTATAAATGAAACGAAGAGGAAAATTCAAATTACCGCGTTAGATCATATAAAATGTCCACGAAATGTATCTG
>CAZFCI010000211.1:0-6436 GCA_964517525.1 uncultured Clostridia bacterium
GGGTTTAAAAGATCAATAGAAAGAATGGAAAATATATCGATACAATGTTTTATAGATGGTTCCAACTCCAATAAGGGAACGATTGTTCTTGGCTATCTCAATGCCTATATAAATTACTACAATCAGAAATTTCTTTTAAAAAAAGAATCTTTCGGAGTCTCTTTAAGAATTTATTACAATCAAAAGTTGAAAACAACAAATTTCCTTATCCCTGGTTTGATTGGTTTTATATTGATGATAACAACTGTTCTATCTACCTCCCTTTCTGTTGTAAGGGAGAAGGAGAGAAAAACCCTTGAGCAACTTTATGTAACTCCTTTGAGCTCCCTGGAATTTTCCATTGGTAAAATATTTCCCTACATAATTATTTCTCTATTGGCTACACTCATAATCATTCTTTTTGCGAAATTCTTATTCGGGATTGATATAAGGGGAAGTTACTCTCTCCTTTTTATTTCGACATGCCTTTACATTTCCTGCACTTTGCTAATGGGATTTTTAATATCAACAATTGCTGAAACCCAGAGAACTGCTTTCCTCCTTGCAATCTTGACCTCCCTTCTCCCCTCAATCCTTCTCTCAGGTTTTATTTTCCCTATTGAGAATATGCCAAAAATAATTCAGTTTATTACCTATTTTGTGCCCGCAAGATATTATATAAAATCAATCAGATACATAGTTTTGAAAGGAGCCTCTTTAGGCTCATTTTCAGAAGAAATTTTATCCCTTTCAATATTTTCCTTTTTTCTCTTAATTCTAATTCTTAGAAGAATGAAATTGGGGTTGAAGTGAGGAAAATTCTATTTATTATTGTCAAGGAATTGATTCAGCTAAGAAGGGACAGGATGATGTTCCCCCTTTTATTCATTGCCCCAATTTTGCAACTTATTATTCTCGGTTATGTTGCAAATATTGATGTTAAGAATGTGAAAATTGGAATTTTTGATTTTGATTCTTCCCTCATGAGCAGAGAACTGATAAGAGACTTTACATCATCAGAATATTTTATAGAAAAAAGCTATTCAAGGGACTTTGATGAAATAGATGAGCTGATTGAGAAGGGAGAGGTTTCAATGGCATTGATTATACCAAAAGGATTTGAAAGGAAGCTATCTTCTGGTAATCCTGTAAATGTCCAGATTATTGTTGATGGAACAGATGCTACAGTTGCCACAATTGCAATGAATTACTCATCTCGGATCCTGAGTAAATTTTATATCAGAAGTTTCAGCAAATTTTCCCCTTCAAAATTTCGCGGGATTAGATTGGAGAGCAGAGTCCTTTACAATCCTGAGCTGAAAGGCTCTAATTTTATGGTTCCTGCAGTTATAACCCTACTTCTAACCCTGATAATTGGGGTTCTTTCATCAATGGCTATTGTAAGGGAAAGGGAAAATGGAACCCTCGAGCAATTAATAGTAACTCCAATAAGACCTCAACATTTCATTCTCGGTAAAATTGCACCCTTTGTTCTTATAGGTTATCTTGACATAACAATAATAATAATTGTTGCAGTTTACTGGTTCAAAATCCCTGTTAAAGGGAGTATTCCTCTCCTCTATCTATTTTCAGGCTTTTATATCCTATATACAGTCGGAATTGGCATATTTCTCTCTACAATCTCAAAAACTCAACAACAGGCAATGATTACTGCTATGTTCTTTATTTTTCTCCCATCCATATTACTTTCAGGATTTATCTTCCCTGTGGAAAACATGCCCAAGATTATACAGTTTTTCACAAATTTTGTTCCATTGAAATTCTTCCTTGAAATTGTAAGGGGGATTTTCCTAAAAGGAAGTGGTTTTAAGGAACTCTACGATGAGGCTTTGTTCACATTTCTGTGGGGGGTAGCAGTTCTTTCTTTTAGCCTTCTAAGGTTCAGGAAGAAGCTTTAAATATCTAATAAAAAATCTGAAAATCTCGTATAATAATTGAGGAGGTAAAGAAATGTTAAAGAAAATAATTTTATCAATCCTTTGCTTTCTGTTTACACTCTCTTTTTTGTTGGCGTTTACAATTGAGGATATAATGAAAGCTCCTTTTCCTTCAGGGCTTATCTCCTGCAAAAGTAGAGACAGGGTTGCATGGGTTTTTAATATTGAGGGAAAAAGGAATATCTGGATTGCAGATGGACCTGAGTGGAAACCTCGACAGATAACACATTATGAAAGAGATAATGGAATTGAAATCTCTCATCTTTCCTTTTCCCCTGATGGTTCAGTTATTGTTTATGTTCTTGGAGGTTCTCCCAACAGACAAGGTGAATACCCAAATCCAACCTCTGATCCCAGGGGAGCAAAGCAAGAGATATGGGCTGTAAATATCGAAGATGGGAAAAGCTGGAATCTTGGTGAGGGTTCAAATCCTGAGATTTCTCCTTCTGGAGATATTGTTGCCTTTTTAAGGCAGGGTAGGATTTATTATTCAACTCTTGATGGTTCAAAACATTCTCAGCTTATGTTTTATGCCAGAGGCAGAGTTTCGAGCTTCTCCTGGTCTCCTGATGGGAGCAAAATCGCCTTTGAAAGTGGTAGAGAGGATCATAGTTTTATAGGTGTTTATGACCTAAAGGAAAATTCCATAAAATGGATTTCACCATCCATAGAGTTTGATTCAAATCCTGTTTGGTCTCCTGATGGAAGATACATAGCATTTTTCCGATTTCCAGGTGGACAGAGAAGATCTTATATGGCAGGAGGAACACCCTTTTCCTTGATGGTTTATGATTTTAAAGAAGATAAATGTGTGGAAGTATGGAAATGCCCTGATTCCTCAGGAAGGTTTGCCCAGAATTATCCTTCTCCTCCTCTTTTATGGGCTGGAGATAGAATTGTTTTCTTTTCTGAGCATGAAGGATGGCTTCATCTTTACTCTGTTTCAGTGGATGGAAGAAATTTTGTTTCTTTGACTCCAGGCGATTTTGAAGTTGAAAATGTTGCAGTTTCTCCAGATGGAAAAACAATATTTTTCAATTCTAATAAAGATGATATAGATAGAAGACATATTTGGGCAGTCCCTGCTTCTGGTGGAAAAATTCAGCAGATTACATCTGGTAAAGGAATTGAATGGAGCCCAGTTCTTTCATCCTCAGGCAAATTTTTGATTTATATATGCTCAACAGCCTTTCAGCCAGCCTCTCCTGCTGTCTTAGAAATCTCTTCAAATAGAAAGTGGCTCATTGCAAGCCATTTGATCCCCAAAGATTTCCCTATGAATGAGCTTGTTGAGCCCCATCAAGTTATTTACAAGGCACCAGATGGTCTTGAAATTCATGCCCAATTGTTTCTTCCGAAAAATATAAAGAAGGGAGATAGGCTTCCCGCTGTAATTTATCTTCACGGTGGTCCAATAAGACAGATGCTTCTTGGCTGGCATTACAGCTCCTACTATCACAATTGCTATGCCTTTAATCAATTCCTTGCATCAAGGGGTTATATTGTTCTCTCAGTCAATTTTAGAAGTGGGATAGGTTATGGAAGAGCATTCAGGATGGCTCCAAACCAAGGACCAAGGGGTGCTTCAGAATACCAGGATGTTGTTGCAGGGGCAAAATATCTTCAGAATAGGAATGATGTTGACCCCCACAGGATCGGTTTATGGGGTGGTTCTTATGGAGGCTACTTAACTGCTCTTGCCCTTGCAAGGGATTCTGAGATTTTTTCTGCAGGAGTTGATCTTCACGGAGTTCATGATTGGTCTTTGAGGGCTATGAGAAGGGATGGAGGCGGTTGGGATATAAAGGAAGAGGAGTATAGAATTGCTTATGACTCTTCACCAATTGCAGATGTTAATTTCTGGAAATCCCCTGTTCTTTTTGTTCATGGGGATGATGATAGAAATGTTGATTTTATCCAGACAACGATTCTTGTCCAGAAATTGAGGGAGCTAAAAAAAGCTCATGTTGAGACATTTGTTATAACCGATGAAGTCCATAGCTTTCTCATGCATAAAAGCTGGATTGAGGTTTTTAAAAGATCCTTTGATTTCTTTGAGAGGTTTTTAAAGGGTTCAAAAATGGAAGTTAAATGAAATTCTGGAGAAAGATAGAAAGAACATTTTTAGCGGGGCTTTTTGCTTCCCTCCCCCTGATAATTACTGTTGTTCTTCTAAAAATTCTTTTTGAAGCTGTGGATGGATTTCTTTCTCCAGTTTTTAGACTAATTTTTAAAAGAAATATTCCTGGACTTGGGTTCATCTCCACTCTTATCATAATTTTCCTTATGGGGATTATGGTTAGAAACATTATGGGAAGGTTGTTTATAGGAAGAATTGATGCATTTGTTTCAAAAATTCCCTTCATTAAAACTATTTACACATCAGCTAAACAGCTCATATTTTCTTTTTCACCCGAGAATAAGAAAGGGTTAAAGAGGGTTGTTGCTGTGAAATTTTTTGGGGATAACTACTCCCTTGGATTTGTTACCAATGAAACTCTCTTGAGAATCGGAGGGGAAGAGAAAAAAGCCTATTCTATATTTCTCCCCACAACTCCATCTCCTGTAACAGGTTTTTATCTTATAATACCTCAAGAAAAGGTGATTCATCTTGATATAAGTGTCGAGGATGCGATAAAAATGCTCATATCAGGTGGTGCTATTCTTCCGAAAGATTTTATTGAAGAGGAAAAGAGTTTAATTGAAAGGTAATTTTAATTAAAATATAATTCTTTTTTGAAAGGAATTTGATATGGGAAAAAAATTTTTAATTTTTGTTTTTTCTATTATTTTAATTTCAAATCTTTTCAGCGGAATTCCTATTTTCCCTTTAAAAGATGTAAAATCTGGTCTTGTAGGAAAAGGGAAGACCGTCTTTCAAGGACGAAAGGTTGAGGAATTTGATGTGGAAGTTCTTGGAATTCTCAAAAACCCAATTCCAGGAAAAAATCTAATTATAGCAAGGCTAAAGGGAGATACAATCCAGAAGACAAATGTAATACAGGGTATGAGTGGAAGTCCTGTCTATGTGGATGGTAAATTTCTTGGAACCGTTTCCTATGCTTTTCCCTGGTCAACTGAGCCAATTGCTGGGATAACCCCTGCTGAAGACATTATTTCTATTCCTAAAACAACCTCTCCTCCTTCATCCACCTATAGCTTTATACCCTTCAAAAAAACTTTTACCCTTTCAGAAATAGAGAAAATTGCAGGCTTTTTGAAGGTCTCCTCCTCTTCGAAAGGTATTTTTCATGAGACACCAGTTCTGACGAATTTTTTAAACTCATCATCCCTAATAAAATCGGTTTTCTCCTGGATGGGTCTTTCTTCTTTTTCCTTCCTTCCTGTTGAGCAGGGAGAAAAGCCGAAGGGGAGATTCGTTGAAGGAGATCCCATTGCAGTTCAGCTAATAAAGGGGGACTGGGATCTTTCTGCTGTAGGAACTGTATCCTATGTTGATGGAGACTCCTTTTATGCCTTTGGACACCCTCTCTTTAATCTTGGACCTGTTGATTTTCCGGTTGCCAAGGCAGAGATAATAACAGTTGTCCCAAATCAAGAGGCTTCCTTTAAACTTGCTACAATAGGTGAAAGTGTTGGAAGACTTATACAGGATAGGTACAGTGGAATTTATGGAAAGATTGGTGAATCACCCAATTTGATTCCATTAAAAATCGAAATAGACAAAGGGAAGTCGGGCAAAAGGGAACTTAAATTTGAAATTGTTAACCAAAGATTCTTATCCCCAATCCTTATTTTGCTCTCCATCTATAATTCTCTTCTTAGCGAGTTTCTTGGGAATGATCTTGAAGAATCAAATTTTCATGGGGATATAACAATTTCCCTTGAGGGAGAGGTTTCAATTTCAGAAGGAAGGAATGTAAAGATTGAAGACTACTTCTCTGGAGAATCTGCTTTACTTGATACTTCTATACTTCCTACCGCAGTTGTTTACTATCTTCTTAATAATGAATTTGAAATGGTGAAGGTTCAGGATATAAAATTGAAGATTTCTCTTTTTGAGAATTTTGATAGTGTTAGTATTGAAAGGATTTGGGTTGATAGGAACGAGGTTGAAGCAGATAAAAATGTTAATATGAAAGTTTTTTTAAAAACATGGAGAGGGAAAGAAAGGGTTGAGGAGGTAAGTATACCTATCCCAAGATTAAAAGCAGGGCAAGATATTGAGGTGATTATTGCTGATGCAGAATCAATGTATAATCTGGAGGTAAAGGATTACAAGGGTGGAGTTATGCCTGGAAGCATGGATCAACTTATAAGAGCTCTTAACAATTTGAGAAAGAACAATAGGATATATTTCAAAATAAGGATTCCCAAAGAAGCCTCATTCTTAAAAGGTGAGGAACTCTCATCAGTACCTCTATTTTTCAAATCAGTTATTGGTTCTTCAAGGGTTTCATCCTCTCCTGTTTCTGTCACCAGTTCTACATTAAAGGAGTATCAATATCCTATTGATAAGGTTGTTAAAGGGTTTAAGG
>CAZFCI010000212.1:0-5026 GCA_964517525.1 uncultured Clostridia bacterium
GTGTAAGGAATATCTTTAATAAGAAATATATTGGTAGACCCGATCCTGATGCAAGGGAGGAAATAGGAAGGTCAGTATCTATTAATCTTGTTTATGATATTAAATAGCCTTTAAAATCCTGATCCTATCTACCCAAAACCATCAATTGAAACATAAAATTGCCAAAATTCGTAAAAAAATTGGAGGTTGGTATGAAAAAAGGAATAAAGCTTCTTTTATTAGCTCTATCAATTTTAATTATTCTTTCCCCTTCCTTTTCAGCAAAAAAGGAAAAACCTAAGCCCCTCTTAATTGACGAAGGAATTCTTAAGGGAATTCCTCTTAGAAATATTGGACCTGCAAACATGGGTGGAAGAATTGATGACTTTGCGGTTGTTGAGGATAAGCCGTGGATAATATATGTTGCAACAGCTTCAGGAGGAGTATGGAAAACTGAAAACAATGGAATTACATGGGAGCCGATTTTCGACAATGAAGCTGTTAGTTCAATTGGAGACATTGCAATTGCACCTTCTGATCCAAACATTGTTTGGGTTGGAACAGGAGAGGCTAACAATCGTCAGAGCTCCTCATGGGGTAATGGTGTATACAAATCAACGGATGGTGGGAAAACTTGGAAACATATGGGACTAAGTGATACTCATCATATTGGAAGAATTGTAATCCATCCAACAAATCCCGACATTGTCTATGTTGCTGCTGTTGGTCATTTATGGGGTCCAAATAAAGAAAGGGGACTATTTAAAACAACAGATGGTGGAAAAACATGGAATTGTGTTCTATTTATCAATGAGGATACAGGAGTTACAGATGTAGCAATAGACTATGAAAGTCCAGACATTGTCTATGCCGCTGCCTATCAAAGAAGAAGAACAGCATATGGATTTGTGGGAGGAGGTCCCCACAGTGGAATATACAAATCAATTGATGGAGGAGAAAATTGGAAGAAACTAACAGAGGGACTTCCATCAGGAGATACAGGAAGGATTGGCTTGGATGTTTACAGAAAGGATCCAAAGATTGTCTATGCAATAATTGAAAACAAAGAGGGTGGAGTTTTTCGCTCAGAGGATCGAGGGGAGAGTTGGAAGAAAATGAGTTCTACAAATCCAAGACCCATGTATTATAGTCAGATTAGAATAGATCCCCAGAATGACCTGAGGATCTGGGTTCTTGGAGTCCAGATGTATTACTCTGAGGATGGAGGTAAGACATTCCGTACAGACCTTGTTCAGAAAATCCATGTTGACTTCCATGCCATGTGGATAAATCCTAAAAATTCTGACCATATGCTTCTTGGTTCAGACGGAGGTATTCACATCTCCTTTGACAGAGGGAAGAGCTGGGACTTCTTAAATATAATTCCCCTTGGACAATTTTACGAAGTCGGATTTGATTTTAGAAAACCATACTACATTTATGGAGGTTTGCAGGACAATGGGACATGGGCTGGTCCAGTTGCGACAAGATACTCAGTAGGTATAACCAATGAAGACTGGTACAATGTTGCAGGAGGGGATGGTTTCTATGCTGTTGTTGATCCCAATGATCCTAACACTGCCTATGTTGAATCCCAGGATGGAAATCTAATGAGGTTCAATCTGAAAACAGGAGAAAGAAAAAATATTAGACCCGTTCCAAAGGATGAAAAGGAGGAGTATAGATTCAACTGGAATTCTCCTATCTTGATTTCCCCTCACAACTCGAATGTTATATATTACGGTGGAAACAAACTTTTTAAATCCATTGACAGAGGAGAAACATGGACTGAGAGCCCAGACCTGACAACGAACCCCAATAGGGACAAAATGCCAATAATGGGTATCATACCTGACGAAAATACCCTCTCCCGACACGATGGGGTTCTTTATTACGGAACAATGACAACAATATCTGAATCTCCAATAAAAGAAGGACTTATTTATGTTGGAACTGATGATGGGAATGTCCAGATTTCAAGGGATGGGGGAAAGACCTGGAAAAACTTAACGCCGAAAATTAAAGGTGTTCCACCAAACACTTATGTTAGCAGAGTTGTTGCATCGAGATTTGAGGAAGGAAGGGTTTATGTAACCTTTGATGGTCACAGAAGTAATGATTTCAAGCCCTATGTTTTTGTGAGTAATGACTATGGTGAGACATGGGAATCCATATCAAGCAATATACCCTATGGGTATTGTGTAAATGTTATAAGAGAGGGATTAAAAAATCCTGACCTCCTCTTTGTTGGAACTGAATTTGGAGCCTTCTTCTCCATTGACAGAGGAAAGAACTGGATAAGGCTTAAAAGCAATTTCCCGACAGTTCCTGTTGATGACATTGCAATTCATCCAAGGGAACATGACTTAATTCTTGGAACCCATGGAAGAAGCATCTGGGTTCTCGATGATGCTAAATTTTTCGAGGATTTAAGAGAAGATGTTTTAAACTCTGATGCCTATCTTTTTGATATAAGACCTGCAGAAATATTCAATCCTTATAGCCACAAAGGGAACACTGGGCACAAGATATTTATAGCTCCAAACCCACCCTTTGGAGCAATAATTACATACTATTTGAAAGAAAAGGCTAAGGAAGATGTAAAGATTCAGATTTTTGACAAGGATGGAAAAAAGATAAGGGAGATTAAAGGACCAAATGAGAAAGGGCTGAACAGGACAAACTGGGATTTAAGATATGAACCACTCAGGGTCCCTGAACAGGCTGAACAGCTTCAGAGATTCTTCCGTGCGACAGCTCCATTTGTAATGCCTGGAGATTATACAGTAAAACTAATTGTTGGAAACAAAGAATTTTCAAAAAATGTGAAAGTTGAACTTGCTCCAATCTATGAGATCTCCCCTGATATATACAAGATATATCATGATACTCTCTTTGAGCTTTACAGGATGAATGAGAATATTACAATGATAGAAGGAGTATTAAGAAATCTGGATACTCAGCTCAAATCCTTAAAGGAGAAGCTCAATAAGGAAAAATTCCCACAAGAGTATGCAAAGCTTGAAGAGGCAATCAAAAAGTTTGAGGAGCTTAGAAACGAGATAACAGGACAACCAGGAATGCCAATGGGTAGAGCAAGAACAATAACTGGAATGTTGAGATCCCTTTATTTCTCTATAAGTGGATACATAGATGCCCCTACCCCACAGCAAATAGAACAGATTGATAAATTGAAAAAAAGAGCGGGAGAAGTCCTTGAAAAATTCAGGAATTTCAGGGAAAAAGATGTCCCTGAGCTTCTCAAACTTCTTGAAGGGAAAATAGGCTTGATAAATTTAGAAGTCCGAAGGCAAGGATAAAGGGAAGACAAGAGTTATTTGAAAATAAAAATTGGTCAAATATTGAGAAAACTTTTGATTTCTCTGGGCTCTACTTGAGATTTTATTGAGAGTTTTTTAAAGAAGTTTTGGTGGAGCTGAGGGGATTCGAACCCCCGACCTCATGACTGCCAGTCACGCGCGCTCCCAACTGCGCCACAGCCCCAGCAAATATAAAGAATATCAAATTAGAGAACTTCAGTCAATTTTAAAGGACCGGGAAGTATTCCTCGATCTCGTATGGACTAACTTCTTTTTCATACATCTTCCCGACGGCTTTCTCATATTTCTCCCATTCAATTTCTTTGTTCTGAATGATCTTTGTAAAAAGATGTTCTCCAAGTAGATCCTTAACAAGATTGCTTCTTTTGAAAATCTCAAGGGAAGTTTTTAAATTAGGGGAAAGAACCTGAATTCTTGCCTCTCTCATTTCCTCCTCGCTCATATGATAAATGTCCCTTTCCTGTGGAGGAATTAACTCTATATTCTCTTCAATTCCTTTAACACCAGCAGAAATTATTGCTGAGAGAGCAAGATATATATTGCAAGAAGGGTCTGGACTTCTTAACTCAATCCTTGTTGCATTTTCTTTTCCAGGCCGATACTCAGGAACCCTTATATAAGCAGATCTGTTTTTTATCCCCCATGCCATATAAACAGGAGCCTCATAGCCTGGAACAAGTCTTTTGTAAGAGTTTACCCATTGATTCAGCAAAATCTGTATTTCCTTCCCATAATGGATCAAACCCATAAGAAATTTCTTGGCAAACTCAGAGAGTTCATTATTTTCGAAGAAAAGATTCTTTCCATCCTTCCATAATGAAAGATGTAGATGAAGACCATTTCCTGGAAGAGTCGAGATTGGTTTTGGCATAAAGGAGATGTAGAGACCAAGTTTCTGAGAAACTCTCTTAAGAACATACTTCGTTATCATCAAAGAATCTGCAATTTCAAGAGCATTTGAGAATTTCATATCAACCTCGTGCTGGCTTGGGGCAACTTCATGATGGTCACATTCTATCTCAATCCCCATATCTTTTAGATAAATTTGAGCAACTTTTCTCACTTCCCCCCACTTTCCACTGTGAAAGTATCCTCCTCTATCAAGGGGTTTAGGACAGGAATCATTTTCAAAAATAAAGAACTCCAACTCTGGTCCGACAAAGAGTGTTCCGTAGTTTTTGTATTTTTCAAGGGTTTTTTTCAAGAGATACCTTGAGTCTCCTGGAAAATGTTCTCCTTTTGAATCGTAAATATCTCCAAACACAATTGCTTCCTTCCATTGCACTCCAGCCATATCATATAGCCAGGGAAGGACTCTAAAAGTTCTTGGCTCAGGAACTATATTAAGATCTGACTCGTAAATCCTTGCAAATCCCTCAACTGAGCTTCCATCAAATCCTTTGCCATCTTCGAAGGCTGATTCCATTTCTTCAGAAGGGATTGTGAAACTCATTACTCTTCCAAGAACATCAGGGAAAAGAAGCCTGACGAATTTAACAATCTTCTCAGCTTTTAAGAATTCAAGAATTTCTTTTTTGTCTTTGAAACCAAAGTTTTTCATACTTCCTCCCATAATATTAATTATATGCATAGCAATTTAATTTACTTTTATTTACAATGGAATTTGAAAATCTCAGGGTGTTTGGCAAACCTTCATTTTGAGTGTGCCTTGAGCACGATAAGGAGGATGGTTCCCCACACTCTGA
>CAZFCI010000213.1:0-6849 GCA_964517525.1 uncultured Clostridia bacterium
GTGTTTTCATATCCAATCCCATCCATATACCTCCTTGATTAAAAGTTTATCAAGGAGGCGGAAAAATTTTCTATTTCGAGTAGAATTTCTTATGATGCAACGAATCGATTTCATATAGAAAATTAGTGATGCAATTCGAAATGTTGCTACCAATTCAGGTTTCTTCTATAATTTAGGATGATAGATAATAAAACGAGTAATTCCAATTCAATCCTTATACAGACCATCGATCTGGTAAAAATCTATCCTATGGGGACTCATCAGCTCGTTGCTCTGAACAATGTTAATCTTGTTTTTAAAAAAGGTGAATTTGCGGGTTTGGTTGGTCCAAGTGGTTCAGGAAAGACAACACTCCTTAATATAATTGGAACCCTTGACTTACCAACAAAAGGGAGAGCGATTGTGATGGGTGAAGATGTGGAAAAGCTAAAACCCAAGGAGTCTGCGCAAATCCGTAAAAAACACATTGGATTTATCTTTCAGACTTTTAATCTTTTTCCTGTTTACACTGTTTATGAAAATGTGGAGTTCCCTCTTCTCCTTCTCAAAATTCCTGCAAAGAAAAGGAAAAAGATGGTAAAGGAAGCTCTTGAGTGGGTTGGATTGGCAGACCGAACAAATTCAAAGCCATCGGAGCTTTCTGGAGGTCAATGCCAGAGAGTGGCTATAGCAAGGGCGATTGTAAAGGAGCCATCGATTATTCTCGCTGATGAGCCTACTGCTAATCTTGACGCTGAAAATTCCTATAACATTCTTGAAATTATGCTTCGACTTAATCGTGAACTTGAAACAACATTTATATTTGCAACCCATGATGAAAAGGTCATAAAATACCTGAGAAGAAAAATAACCCTTTTCGACGGAAAAGTAGCCAAAGATGAATTTTATTCCCCACTGCAAAATCCTGACTCAGAATTTTTAGAAAAAGAAAGATGAAAGTTCTTTTAAAACTGGCATTTCGAAATCTCATAAGTGCAGGACTCAGAACATGGCTCAATGTAGTGGTTCTATCATTGGCTTTTGTGGTTATTATATGGACTCAGGGAATATATAAAGGGATGGGTGAGCAGGCAACCAGGGTTCTCATAGATTTAGAATATGGTGGTGGACAATACTGGCATGAAACTTTTGATCCCTTCAATCCTTTAACCATCGAGGATTCTCACGCAAAAATACCTGATACCCTTAAAAATCTTATTTCAGAGGGGAAAGCCACATCTGTCCTGATTGTTCAAGGAGCCATTTATCCCGATGGGAGGTTCATTTCTGTTCTGATTAAAGGAATTGACCCTCAACAAAAAATTTTAAGTCTTCCTTCAAATTTCCTTTACAACAATTCCTCTTCAGATGAAATCCCTGCATTTATAGGAGCTCGGATGGCTAAAACAGCAAAGTTAAAGCCAGGAGACGCTGTAATTCTTAGATGGAGGGATTCCAAGGGAGTTTTCGATGCTCGAATTCTTAGAATTGTCAAGGTTTTCAGCTCAATTGCTCAGTCTGTTGACATAGGTCAGGTCTGGGTCCCACTTAAAACCCTTCAATCCCTTGCAAAAATGGAAGAGGAGGGAACAATAATAATCCTTTCAAAAGAAACTACCCCACCTCCATTGGATATCCCAGGCTGGAAATTTAAAGACTTAGATTTCCTTTTAAAGGGAGTAAATGAGGTTGTTATATCTAAAACCCTTGGTGCTTCAATTATATATGTGGTTCTTCTCTTCATGGCAATGCTGGCGATTTTCAACACACAGGTTCTTTCCATCTTCAGAAGAATCAGAGAAATAGGAACTCTAATAGCTCTCGGTTTTACCCGCTCTCAGGTAATTTTGTTATTTACCATTGAAGGTGCAATTAATGCAATTCTTGCAGGGATCCTCGCTCTAATTTATGGTTATCCTATCCTTTCTCGATTTGCCCGTTCAGGATGGGCTATGCCCAAGGCTGTTGACAGTTATGGATTTGCGATTGGCGAAAGGCTCATGCCTGTTTTCAGTGCAGGACTCATAGTTGGCACTGTTGTCTTAATTATGCTTATTACAACCATTGTAAGTTTTTTGCCTGCCCGCAGGTTATCTCATCTGAAACCAACTGATGCCTTGAGGGGGAGAATGCAATGATTGGCTTTATTTTCAAAGGAGTGATTCGCGACAAAGGGAAAAGTCTTTTCCCTTTGCTTGTTGTTTCTTCAGGGGTCATGCTAACGGTTTTTCTTTACTGCTGGATAAGGGGGGCTAAGAATGAGTTTATTGAGTCCAGCGCAAGATATAACACAGGGCACTTAAAAATAATGACGAGAGCCTATGCAAATGAGTCTGATCTCATCCCCAACGATTTAGCTTATATGGGAGTCTCTTCCCTTCTTCAGGAATTGAAAAATGATTATCCTGAGATTTTATGGGTGCCAAGAATTCTTTTCTCAGGGCTTTTAGACATTCCTGATGAAAAGGGAGAAACAAAGGCTCAGGGTCCAATAGCCGGGATTGCTGTAGATTTAATTTCAAAAAATTCTCCAGAACACTCTATTATGAATTTTAAGAAGGGTTTGATTGATGGTGAAATCCCTGATAATGAAGGGGAAATTCTTGTTTCTTCAGAGCTTTCGAAATCTCTCTCTTTAAAGCCTGGAGACCGCACAACTATTATTAGCTCCACTATAACAGGAGGTCTGGCTGTAGCAGATTTCAAAGTCTCTGGTATAATTCGATTTGGAATAACTTCCCTTGATAAAGGGACAGTTATAGCTGACATAAGGGATATTCAGAAACTCCTTGATATGGAAGATTCTGCAGGAGAAGTTATAGGTTTGTTCAAGGATTTCGTTTATAGAGAGAAATATGCCAGGAAAATCGCATCTGATTTTAATAAAAAATTTGAAAATTTAAACTCAGAGGATTCAGATTTTCTTCCAGTTATGTTGACCCTTGAGGAGCAAGGAGGTCTTGGTGAGCTTCTGGCTATGTTTACAACCTTTTCTTCTGCCATTATTGCTGTTTTCGTTGCAGTAATGTCTATTATTCTCTGGAATGCAGGCTTGATGAGTTCTCTTCGTCGTTATGGGGAGATAGGGGTTAGGCTTGCTATGGGTGAGGGGAAATGGCATATTTACCTCTCTCTGATAACTGAATCTTTAATAATAGGAATTATTGGCTCAGCAGTTGGAATAACTGCCGGTCTTGCAATTTCCTATTATTTGCAAGTGAATGGCATAAATATAGAATCTTTTATGAAGCAATCAACATTGATGTTTGGGAATGTTATGCGAGCTGAAGTAACTCCTGTTAGCTTTGTGATTGGGTTCATCCCTGGACTTTTTGCAACTTTTCTCGGCACAGCCATAGCTGGAACAGCGGTTTTTAGAAGAAAGACATCAACCTTGATGAAGGAGTTTGAGGCATGAGAAAGGGAAAAATGAGAAATCTTAAAATTCTTTTCTTTCTAATTTTATTCCTCTTTTTTGAATTCTATTCAATAGTCATAGCTTCAAAAGTCCAGAATCCAACAGGAGATTGGATCCTTAATAAGATCGATGAAAATCTCACCTCCGATAGTAAAATTATCACATCAAAGATGATAATTCATTTAAGAAGGACATCAAGAACCATTGAATTTAAATCATACATACAGGGAATTGAAAAAGCTTTTACTGAATTTCTTTTTCCACCGAGAGAGAAGGGAACAAAAATGCTGAAATTGAGAGATCAACTCTGGATGTTTTCACCATGGACAGAGAGGACAATCCTTATTTCTGGTCACATGTTAAGGCAATCGGTTATGGGTTCTGATCTTTCCTATGAAGATATGATGGAGGATCCTAAGCTTGCTAATTCTTACAATGCCGAACTTAAAGGAGAGGAAAAAATAATGGATTCGCAGTGCTGGGTTCTTGAGCTTAAAGCTAAATCAGAGGATGTTGCGTATCCTAAGAGGAAAATCTGGGTTGATAAGGAAAAATTCGTGATTTTGAAGGAGGAGCGTTACGCCCGCAGGGGAACTCTTCTAAAAATGACAGAAGTAAAAAGTTTAAGGAAAGAAAATAACAGATGGATTCCTGAGAAAGTGATTTTCAAAGACATGCTAAAATCTGGAGATGGGACTGAATTTATAATTGAGTCAATTGAGTTTGATGCTGAAATTCCTGAACACATTTTTACCAAGGCTTCTTTGAAGTAAAATATGCCTCAGATTTGGGATTTTTAATAGAAATTATTTTGAGTAGGAGGAGGTAAGGATGGAAATTAAAATTGTAAAGATTGAAAAACCGGAGGAAATGAATTTTATTCTTGGGCAATCCCACTTTATTAAGACTGTTGAGGATATTCACGAGACAATTGTAACAACTGCTCCCAATCTAAAGTTCGGTCTTGCTTTCTGTGAGTCTTCTGGTCCGGCTCTCGTTAGATATTCTGGCAATGCAGAGCATCTAATTGAACTTGCGAAGAAGAATGCTCTTAATCTTTCTGCAGGACATTCCTTTATAATCTTTATTGAGAATGGGTTTCCAATAAATATTCTAAATGCTATTAAGAATGTTCCTGAGGTTTGTAGAATTTTCTGTGCAACAGCAAATCCTGTTGAGGTAATAATTGCTGAGACAGATACAGGGAGAGGAATACTTGGAGTTATTGATGGTGTGAAAACAAGGGGAATTGAGAGTGAAGATGATATAAAGAAGAGGAAGGAGTTTTTGAGGAAGATCGGATATAAATTTTAAAAAAACCTTAACCAAAATCTTTATATATGATTGATATTCATTGACCTCTATGCTATTCTTTTACTTAAAGGATTTCTATGGGAAATGTTAAGTGGGTTTACGATGATAGAGAATATCCCATGGATGATTCCTTAAAAAGCCTTAAAATTCCAAAACCTTTACTACTTTCCCTTTTCAGAAGGGATTTGAAAACATCTGAGGAGATAAGAAGATTTCTCTATCCTTCAATTGAGGACCTTTACCCTCCAAGCCTTCTTCTGGATATGGAAAAAGGGGTTGAAAGAATTTTTAAAGCAATCGAAAAGAAAGAGAAAATTGTTATATTTGGAGATTACGATGTTGACGGAATAACAGGAACAGTGGTCCTTTTAAAGTTGCTTTCATCCTTGGGGGGCAATGTAGATTTTTATATACCTGAAAGGATTAAGGAAGGTTATGGAATTAAAAGAGAGCATGCAGAGAAAATGGAAGAGATGGGTGCAAAACTTGTTATTACTGTTGACACAGGAATAAAGGGATTTGATTTTGTCGAAAATGCCCGAATTAAAGGAATTGATGTAATAATAACAGACCATCATCTTCCTGACCCCTCAGGAATTCCATCTGCTTTTGCTGTTTTAAACCCTCTCAGAAATGATTGCTCTTATCCGTTTAAAGGGCTTGCGGGAGTTGGAGTTGCCTTCAAAGTTGTCCAGGCAATTCTCGAAAAAATAGAGAAGGAGAAGTTTATACCCCGTTATCTTATGCTTGTAGCAATAGGGACAATAGCAGACCTTGCAGAAATAAGAGGAGAGAATAGAATATTTGTAAAGATTGGGCTTGAGGAATTAAAAAAACCTTTGAACATGGGACTTAAATCCCTTCTTGAGATAAGTGGTCTTTTGGATAGGAAAATTTCTGTGAATGACATTTCCTTCAGAGTTGGTCCTCGACTTAATGCCTCTGGCAGGCTATCATCTGCTTCAAAGGCAGTTGAGTTATTTTTATCTGAAGATCCCGATAAATGCAGGAGAATTGCTGAAGAACTTGATGCTCTTAATTCAGAAAGGCAGAGAATAGAGGAAGAAATTTTGAGAGAATCCCTCTCATGCATTCCAGAAGATAAAATCCCCAAAATTCTCCTCCTTTTTAAAGAGGGTTGGCATAGGGGTGTAATTGGAGTTGTAGCTTCTAAGCTCGTTGAGAAGTTCAGAAGGCCTTCCATACTAATTTCTATTGATGATGATATGGGGTATGGCTCAGGAAGGTCAATAGAATCCTTCCATCTTGCGAATGCTTTGAGCACAGTTTCAGGACTGTTTGAGAGCTGGGGAGGGCATAAAATTGCCTCTGGCTTTGTGATAAAAAAAGAAAAGATTTATGAGTTGAAATCTTGTCTTGAGAGATATGCTGACCAGGTTCTTACTGAGGATGATTTTGCAAAGACGATAAAGATTGATTCTCTCCTCTCCTTCAATGAAATTGATAGAAGATTCCTCGATATATTAGATAACGAGTTTCCTCCTTTTGGTATAGGGAATCCAAGACCGGTTTTTAAATCTCGGAGTGTAAAGGTTGAAAGCGCTCCTGAGTTCATAAAGGAAAATAGAATTCAGTTGGGTTTATCCCAGAATGGAATTGTAGTAAAGGGTATTATATGGGATTATAATGAAAAAGAATTGAATCTGAGTTCTTTGAAGAAGGGAAATAATCTTTCAATAGCTTACCATGTTGAAAGGGAAAATTTTGCTGGTGAAGATTTCCCTCTTTTAAACATCATAGATTTTAAAAATGAAACAGGATAAAATAAGAAAAATAATAGCTCTTTCTATCCTTATCATATCTGTTTTTGTAATTTTAATAATACTTTCAAAAAAATCAAAAATGAATGTAAGAGAGGAGAAGTCTATATTAGAGGGGCAGAGCGAACTCCATCTTGTTCAGACAGACGGGAAAAGGGAGATTTTCGAGTTATTTGCAAAAAGACATTACCCTGACAAAATGGGAAGATTCCATCTAAGTGGGGATGTTAGGATAAAAATTTTAAGGAAAGCAGAGGGGAAGGATATAATGATAAAAGGGGATAGTGGAATTTATGAGAAAGATTTGAGCCTTGCTACAATTCACAATTCAGAAGTTATGATTGAAGATTTAAAAAT
>CAZFCI010000214.1:0-19499 GCA_964517525.1 uncultured Clostridia bacterium
AAATAATGAAAAGAATTAAAAAAACTTTCTTGGTCATGCATTTTAATTTCAGTAAAAAAGTTATTTATACAACAAAATCTTTTAAGGAGGGTTTATGAAAAGGTTTATTTTCCCACTAATTTTTCTCCTGTTTATTTCCCCATTTCTCCTTGGGGAAGGTTTTTCAGGTAGGGTAAAGACTTTCACCCTTTCCAATGGAATGAGATTCTTTGTCCTTGAGAGACATCAGGTTCCTACCTTTGCAGGAATAATAATGGTAAAAGTTGGAAGTGTTGATGAAGGGAAGGGTGAGACAGGGATTGCACATTTCTTTGAGCACATGGCTTTTAAAGGAACACCAGTTATCGGCTCAAAAGACTGGGAAAAGGAAAAGGTTATTCTTGAGGAGATGGATAAGATTGGAGATGAACTTGCAGTGGAGTATTCAAAGGGAAAGTCCGCAGACAAGAAAAAGATAGAGACACTCAGAGCGAAATTAGCAGAGCTTCAAAATGAGCACAGAAAATATGTCGAAAAGGATGAGATTGACAGGATTTATTCAGAAAATGGAGGTGAATTTTTAAATGCCAGTACAAGTTATGACACCACTCAGTATTTTGTAATGCTACCATCCAATAGGCTTGAGCTATGGTTCCTCATTGAATCAGAAAGGTTCAAGTATCCTTCCTTCAGAGAGTTTTACTCAGAAAGGGATGTTGTCTGTGAAGAGAGAAGAATGTATGAGGATAATAATCCCGATGGATTCTTAGATGAGGAATTTTACAATGTTGCCTTTGTCCTCCATCCCTATCGTCATTCTGTTGTTGGATACATGGAAGACCTTCTAACCCTGACTAAGAAAAAGGCTCTGAACTTCTTCCAGAGATACTATATTCCCAACAATATGGTCGCTGGAATTGTTGGAGATGTAAATTTTGAGGAAGTAAAAAGACTTGCTGAGAAATATTTTGGAGATATACCACCAGGTCCTGAGCCACCAAGACCTGAGTTCCTTGAGCCTCCCCAGAAGGGAGAGAGGAAGGTTGTTGTAAAATTTGATGCAGAACCAAGAATACAAATAGGTTTCCATTCTCCATCATGGTTTGAGAGGGATAACATTGTTCTTGAAATGATAAGCTACATTTTGAGCAGAGGAGATTCTTCCAGGTTAAGAAGAGATCTTGTTGTAAATAAAAAAATGGCTTTAAATGTTTTTGCTTATGTCAATGACCCTGGAGTAAGATATCCATCCCTTTTCACAATTTATGGTCAACCAAGATATCCCCATACAGTAGAGGAACTCGAAAAGGCAATTTTAGAGCATCTCGAAAGGCTTAAAAAGGAACCTGTCTCAAAGGAGGAGATTGAAAGGGCAGTTAATCAGGCTGAGGCTTCCCTTTACAGATCTATTGGTTTTGCAGAGAATGTTTTCCTTGCCATGAGAATTCTTAGAAATGTTCTCCTCTTTAACGATATAGATGCTGATTTTAAGAGGGTATCCGAAATGAAGAAGATAACTCCTGAGGAAATCATGGATGTTGCAAAGAAATATTTCACTGAAAACAATAGAACAATTGGCATTTTGTTAAGGAAAGAAAAAGTTAAATGAATTTAGGAGGGGAAAATGAAAAGAGAATTTAAATTATTCTTATTAATTTTAGTAGTTTCAATTTTGGTTTCAATTCCTTCTTACCCTCAGAAAGACCCTAAAAAACTGAAGTTTCAGGATCTTCAGTTCAAACCTGTAAAGCCTGATTTTTTAAAAATTAAAAAGGGTGTTGACCTTTACTACAAAGTCGATAGGGAGAATCCTGTAATCAATTTAGCCCTCATATTCAAATCGGGAACCATTCAGGATCCTAAAGGAAAAGAAGGACTTGCTTCAATTACCTTCAGATTAATGAAGAGTGGAGGAACTAAGACCCTTGCACCCGAAAAGCTTGAAGAGAAACTTGATTATCTCGGCTCATCTATAACAATTTTCGCAGGAACTGAGTTTTCCCAGATAAGACTTTGGAGTTTAAAAAAGAATTTTGAGGAAACCTGGAAAATCCTTATGGATATAGTCGCAAATCCTGCTTTTGACAAAGAAAGATTTGATGTCGAGAAGAAAAGGGAGCTTGAATCAATTAGGAGAAGATGGGACAATCCAATGACTGCAGGAAGTATTCTATTTTCAGAGCTGGTTTATGGGAAGGAATTTCCTGAGGCAAGAAGGACGACCTCTGAAAGTATAAATAATATAACATTGGAGGATGTAAAGAATTTCTACGAAGAAAACATTAAAAACCTTGAGCTCACAATTGCCCTTGCTGGAGATTTTGAATTGAAAAAGATTCTTCCCCTTATGAAAAATAGTTTTAAAAACTGGGAGGGAAAATCCGCAAAGAAATTATCCCTTCCAAAAGCTTCCCTTGCAACAAAACCTGGAATTTACATTATAAACAAAGAGGATATGACTCAGGCAGTTATATGCATGGGACATCTTGGAATAAATAGACTCGACCCTGACAATGTTGAAATAAATGTTTTGAATTTTATCTATGGAACAGGAGGATTCAATTCAAGGTTGATGAGGGAGGTTCGTTCCCACAAAGGTCTTGCTTACTCCACTTATGGGATGGTTGAAGCAGGGAGAGATCTTGGAACATTCTTCAACTTCTGCATGACAAAAAATCAATCTGTTGGAGAAGCAATCTCAACAATGAAAGAGGTAATGGTTGATATTACCAAAAATCCTGTAACTGCAGAGGAACTTGAGACTGCAAAAAAATACGAGCAGAACTCCTTTGTCCACAGGTTTGATTCAGCAATTGCTGTCCTCCAAGAATTTATATCTCTAAAACTTTTGGGTTTCCCTGAAAATTATCTCGAAACTTACATCCCAAGGATTCTAAAGGTTAATGAGAATAAGGTTCTGGAGATGGCGAAGAGAACTGTTCATCCTGAGGAGCTTGTTATCCTTGTTGTTGGGAAAAAGGGTGAAATTGAAAGCCAACTAAAGGCTCTGAATTTAGGAGAGGTAAAGGAACTTCCACTACCAAAGGAGTAGAAGCTAATTTAGCTTAAAAAGCCAGACATCACATTCAATAAAACTTTTATATATTAGAAGACTGAATCTGTTTTCTAAGTAGTTTAAAAATTCGTAGCTCGGTACTCTATGGGCTCTTAAATACCATAGGTAAGATGGTTTTTTATCAGATAAAATTTTTTCAAGTTCCTCAATATCTTCCTTTCTGCCAAGAATGTATTCCACCTTATCTCCAAACTCTTTTCTTTTGAAGTAATAATTAAGATGTTCTTTGCTCCATGAAAAGCCAATTATTATAGAATTGCTAAAAAGATTATAGTTTTCCGCAACAAAAAAGACAGATTCTCTGAACTGTTCCTTATGAGGCTTTGAGTAATAGGAGATTCCGAAGAAAAGGTGGAGTATGGAGAATGCAAATATGAATAAAGTTATTAAAAACTTGAAGATTTTTTTCAGTTCTGATTTAGTTATAGAACGGGCGAGGAGGAGATAGGCTGGGGGGAGGGAAATTATAAGATTCCTTATGGTTATAACAGGAGTGGAGATTAAAGATTTTGTAAAGGTAATGATGAAAGGTAAGAAAAGCCAGAGGAGAAGGAGAGAGGTTTGAAAGGAAAATTCAAATTTTAATTTTCTTTCCTTTAAATTTCTAAGGAGATTTTTGATAGGATTAAGTAAATAGAGGGTAAAAATCATTATGAAAAGAACTTTCGATTTGTTGAAGAAATGGTAGAGAAAAGATATTGTTGGGAAAACCCATTCTTTTTTTATCCATATCTCTTGCTTTTTAGAATGCTCGAGCATAACAGGAAGCCATGGTATATAGAGAATAAAAATTATTAAGTATAAGAGCAGAAAGAAAAGAATTTTCTTCTTCCTAAAAAACAAAATAAATGTTCCAATTCCCTGAAGAAACACAAAGAGGAGACCGAAATAGTGGAGATAGCAAGTTATTGATGATGATAATACAAAAAAGAAAGAGGAAATAAGGTCAATCTTTCCGTTTTTTAATTTTTCAATTATAGTTACCCATAAATAAAATGAAATCATTGAGAAAAGAAGAAGAAGGGAATAAACCCTTGCCTCCTGACTGTAATATATTGGAAACCATAGAATTGCCATTAGACCTGAAGAAATCAAACCTTCCCATTCAGAATAAATTTTCCTTCCAATTAAATAAATTAATAATATTGAAAATATTCCTGCTATTGCTGATGGAAATCTGAGCCAGAATTCAGAATCACCAAAAAACTTAATAACAAAAAATAACAAAATATTGTATCCGGGAGGATGGACATCCGAACGAGAATCAGATATAACATCTTTTAGAAACCTATGATTGCTACTCTCCCAGCTTGCAAGTTCATCACTCCAGAGGGATTCCTTATCAATTTTGTAAAATCTCAGAAAGGAGCCAAAAATTATTATAAGAATCAGAATTGCGTAATTGAGCTTTTTCATAAGGTTTTCTTTAAAATAAGCTTCTTAAAATAATAAATATTTTCCCTATATTTTGACTTTATTAACATCATTTTCTCTCTTTTAAAATACTTCGAAGCATGTGAATGTGTAAAAAATTTCTATTGATAAAATCAATGAAAGCAAAGTTTATTTTAGTGTCTCCACCCTCGAAAAGGCTACCCAATACCTTTTGAAGATTTCTAAATTTTTTCATTAAATATCATTATAAATCTCAAACTCAATTGGTAAAGTTCTTCTCCCTATCTCTGCTATCTCTTTCTCCTTGTATTCGATCCAGAAATGAATTAAATCCTCAGAGAAAACATCTCCCTGAAGAAGAAATTTATAATCATTTTTAAGGGAGTTTATAGCATCTGAAAGGGAGGAAGGTAGAGATTTATATTGTGTTTCTAATTTACCAGGACCAAAACCTGAAGAGATTGGGTCAATTTTGTTTATTATTCCATCCAGACCTGCGAGGAGTTGGGCAGACATTGCAAGATAAATATTGCATGTTGCATCAGGAGGTCTGTATTCGATTCTCATTGTTAAGGGGGATGAATGTTTTGGAATCCTTATTGCAGCTGTTCTGTTGGCAATGTCAAAAAATGCTCTTGTGGGAGCCTCAAACCCTGGTATTAATCTTTTATAAGAATTAGTGGAGGGATTCGTGAAGGCAGATAGAGCCTGGGAATGATAAAGGAGTCCTCCTATGTAATATAGCCCGGTTTCACTTAAACCCATGAATCCATCAGGGTCGTAAAACAAAGACTTTCCTTCTTTTCCGAGATATTGATGGAAATGTAAGCCATTACCAGCCTCATTATAAATTGGCTTTGGAAGAAAAGATACAGCTTTTCCATGCTTTTTTGCAACATTTCTCACAAAATATTTAATCATCATTCCCCAATCCCCTGATTTTAAAAGCCCCTGATGTCCAACCTCAATCTCTTGCTGACCAGGAGCTCCAACTTCATGATGGTGATACTTTATGGATATACCAGCTTCTGAAAGGAGTTTAACAATTTCTTCCCTTATCCCTTGATATCTGTCAAAGGGCTGAATTGCATGGTATCCACCTTTAAGTTTTATAGACCATGAAATTTCAGGATTTCCATCAACTCTTGCCTCGAGGGAGTTTATTCTGAAGAAAGTATTCATTGAAGAATTGGAAAATTCAAGATTATCAAAAAGATAAAACTCATACTCCGGACCCCAAACACTCTTGTCTGCAATACCATTATTTAAAAGATAATCCTCAGCTTTTTTAGCAATGTAGCGAGGGTCTTTTCTAAAGGGTGTCTTACTCTCTGAATCAGCAATATAACATATAAGACTAAGGGTCTTCTCTCCAAAGAATGGATCTATAAAAGCTGTTTCTGGATCTGGGATTAGGCTCATATCCCCTTCCTCCACCCCTCTAAACCCTGGAAAATTTGAACTGTCAAAGCCAACTCCCTTTTCAAAGAGTTCCTCTGTAAGGAGTTCTGAGGGAATTGTTACATGGTGCCATCTTCCCAAAAGGTCGCAAAACTTTAAATCCACTTCTTTTATTTTTTCTTTTTCAACGAGTTTGAAAATTTTCTCCATAGATTATTCCTCCGAAAATAATGGTCGATTTTTTATTATAACAGATTATGAAAAGGAGCATAAAATTTTCTAAAAAGCAAAATTTGTAGTATAATTTTCTTCAAAATGGAGAGATGAAGAAAATAGAGAAACTAATTGAAAATTTCCAGAAAAGGGAAATAACAGAGCATTTTATATATAGAAAAATTGCAAAAGGTGTAAACGGAGATAACAGAAAGGTTCTTGAAACAATTGCAGAGGATGAGCTCAGTCACTACCATAAATTTAAAGAATACTCAAAAAAAGATTTAAAACCTGACAAGTTTTTTATATTTCTTTACTCCCTTATTTTTAGATTTTTTGGGCTAACCTTCACAATAAAACTAATGGAGAGGAATGAAGAAAAAGCCCAGAGAAATTATTCCCATATCCTCGAAAGATTTCCAGAATTAAAAAACGTAATCGAAGATGAGGAAAGGCACGAGAATGAACTCATTTCTATGATAAATGAAGAAAGACTTAACTATGTAGGTTCAATGGTTCTCGGTTTGAATGATGCCCTTGTTGAATTAACAGGAGCCCTTGCAGGTCTATCCTTTGCAATTCAAAAAACCCATTTTGTGGCAATAGCAGGTCTTATAACTGGGATAGCTGCCTCCCTTTCAATGATGTCCTCTGAATATCTATCAAAAAAATCAGAAGGGGACAAAAATCCATTCAAAGCATCTCTTTATACAGGAATTGCTTACATAATTGCAGTCTTCCTTCTTGTTATACCCTTCTTTATCTTCAAAAGATATTTAATTGCCCTTTTATTCTCACTGATAAATGTTGTAATTATAATATTTATCTTCACATTCTTCATTTCTGTAACAAAGGAGCTCGACTTTAAAAAGAGATTTTTTGAGATGATTTTCATAAGTTTTGGGGTTGCAGGTATTTCCTTTATAATAGGAGTTGGGTTAAGAAAAATAATTGGGATTGATATTTAAAATTTAGGAGGTTTGTAATGGAGGAGAGAAAGTATTATGAGCTTCCGAAATTACACTTTGATTACAAGGATCTTGAACCCTATTTATCCGAGGAACAGGTAAGGATACACCATCAAAAACATCATCAGGCTTATGTGAACGGAGCAAATTCAATTCTTGAAAGACTTGAAAAAGCAAGAAAAGAGGGTTTGGAAATTGATATGAAGGCGACATTGAAGGAACTTTCTTTCAACATTGGTGGGCATGTCCTCCATTCTCTCTTCTGGGGAAACCTTTCCCCTTCTGGCAAAGGAGGATCGCCTGAAGGAACTCTTCTCTCAGTCATTGAGAAAGAATTCGGAAGTTTTGAAAGGTTCAAAAAGGAGTTCACCCAATCAGCCATGAGTGTTGAAGGTTCCGGTTGGTCAGCTCTCACCTTTTGCAAACTTACCCAGAGACCCATAATTATGCAGATTGAAAAGCACAATGTGAATGTTTATCCCATGTTCAGAATTTTGATGATTGTAGATGTCTTTGAGCACGCCTACTATATTGATTACAAAAATGACAGGGCTAAATTCCTTGAGGCTTTCTGGAATATAGTTAACTGGAATGAAGTTCAGAAGAGATTAGAACAGATATTGAAATCATGAGGGATGTAAGCGAAAAAAGTAACACAAAGAGATGGGCTTCTGCTGAGGCAATAGTTAAGGTAAAGGAAGAGACGATTAAGGCAGTAAAAGAGGGGAGAAGTCCAAAAGGTGATCCTATTGAAGTGGCAAAAATTGCAGGTATACTTTCAGCAAAAAACACATCAGGAATTATTCCTTACTGTCATCCAGTTCCCATTGATTGGGTAAATGTTGAAATCGAACTTAGAGAAAATGAAATCTATATAAAGTCTGAGGTTAAAGCTTTCTGGAAAACAGGGGTTGAGATGGAAGCTCTTCTATCTGTTGCAATCTCAGCTTTAACAATTTACGATATGCTGAAGCCAATTGATAAAACAATGGAAATTAGTTCAATAAGGCTTATTGGAAAGAGAGGAGGTAAGAGTGACTTTTCATTGAAATAATGAAGTCGCTTAAAGATTCTTTCCTCATAATTTTAATTGTCCTCTCTTTTGCTTTCCTCCTTTTTCTCAAAAACCATCTCTTTGCAGTAAGGATTGGAGATGGAATAGGAACTCTTTGGATTGACTACGCTGGATTTGCTTTAATTCTTCTCGCCATTCTTCTCCTTTCAAAATCTCTTACCTTAACCTTTTCCCTTTTCTTCCTAATAAACATTTTCAATTCTTTAATGCTCTTCTCCAATCGAATTTATTATAGATATTTTGGAGATTATATAACCCTTGACATATTTTCCCTTGCCTCAAACATTCCCTTCACATGGAAAAACATTGTCAATCTGATAAGATTTAAGGATATTTGCCTGTTCTTTGATTTACCATTTTTAGCAATTTTCTCCATGATTTCAGTAAGAAAATTGAGATTTTCTTTGAAAAAGAATTTACAATTCGCCTTAATTTTTCTTTTATTGGGAATATCTCTTACAGGCCTTAATCTTTTCCTTCTCCATAAAACCCTTCCCTATGTTCTCACTTTTAGATATGGCTCATCCATGCTCTTCAATTCAATGAGTGTCCACAATTTCTATATTCTAAATCTGTTTCAGGAGAGGATTAAAAGGGAGAAAATAATTTCTTCTTCATTACCTTCTGAATTAATTTCGAATGATTACGAGATCGACAAAAGGTTCAAAATCAAAAATAAGCTCTGGAACATTATAATTGTTGAATTTGAATCCCTTGGTGCTGATGTTATAGGGAAAAAGATTGATGGTCAAGAGATAACACCAACCCTTAACAGACTTTATGAAAAAGGGATATACTTTAAAAATTTTTACTCTCAAGCTCTAACATGTAGTGGAACCCTTGATGTTGAATTCTCAATCCTAACAACCCTTTACCCTTCTCCAAAATCTCCCTATGCTATTAAATATGCCAATAAAGTTCCCTTTTCCCTTCCAAAATTTTTGAAAAAACAGGGATACAAAACAATGTTCTTCCATGCCAACAAAGGAGATTTTTACAGAAGAAGCACAGTAATGAAGATTCTCGGTTTCGATGAGCTTTACTTTTACGATTATTTCCTTTCAAAGGAAAGAAAAATTAGAGGGATTGATGATTTTCCCTTCTTTTTGGGATGTGCAGAAGCAATAAAAAATTCTTCCCAGCCATTCTTTGCCTATCTTGTCACCCTTTCATCCCACACCCCCTTTGAACTGCCAAGAGGGGAGAAACCAGGGCTCAAAATTAGTGAAAACATAGATGAAAAAACAAAAAAATATTACCAGATCATCAATTATTCGGATAGATCTTTTAGAGCTTTCCTTGATGAGCTAAATAAAGAATCCATCCTTGAAAAAACAATTCTGATTCTTTTTGGAGATCACACAAGGACAGTTCCCGAATCAAAAGGAGGAGAGATTGGAATAGTGAGAGAGACAGTAAAGAATAAAGTTCCCTTAATAATTTTAATTCCTAATTCAAAGGGAGATACCTTGGATGAACCTTCAACCCATACAGATATAACTCCAACTATCCTTTCAATTCTCGGATTAAAATATAATGGGACTCTTCTCGGAAGAAACTTGCTTTCGGAAAAAGGAGAAAGCTTTGCCCTCATAAACAGGAATCCTGTTATCCTTATAAAAAAAGATAATGTTCTATGGGGTTATCTGGACAAAGGTTTTAAAAATTGTCTCAACAAATGCTCTGAATCTGAGATTTTAGAATCAAACAAATTTCTTGAGATTATAAAATATTCAGAATATGTTTTGAAAAAATAGAGCAAACACAAAAAACTATCCAAGAAGCATTCTTGAATCCTTTTGGATTTTTGTTATTTTTTGAAAAGGAGGAAAATTAAAATTAAAAAATAGAAGGGGGAGAAATGCCAAGATTTTGTTTAAAATTTTTAATTGCTATTTTTATACTCTTCTCTCTTGGATTTTCTGAAAAGGAAGACAAGGAAAACTTTGAAGATCTTTTGAAAAAATGCGATTATGCTCTCGATATGGGAAATATCTACTACCAGGAAGAAAGATACTGCGAGGCGGTCAATGAATTTAAGAAGGCAATAGAGAAGGAAAAGAACTTTATTGTTTGACACTACAATCTTGGCTCAGCATACAAGATGCTCGGAGAGATAGAAAAAGCAGAGAACGAGTGGAGGTTTGTAGTGGAGCATCAAAAGGGAAGGATAAAAAAGAGAGGGGGGAGATGATAAGGGAAGGGGAGCTTAAAATAATTATTTTAGTAGAGGAGAAGAAGCCTTACTCTTATTCAAGGAAATACCTTGGTTTCCTTTATGTTGAAAGAGGATTAAAAGAGAAAGCAATGGAAGAGTTTGAAGAAGCATTAAAAGTTGTTCCCTCTGACTCAGAATGTCACTATGAGCTTGGAAAAATTTATATGACTTTGAAAAATAAGGAGAAGGCAATACATCATTTTGAGGAGGCAATTAAAAATGGAACAAAAAACGAAAAGGAAGCCAAAGCATTTTTGAAGGACCTAAGACATGAGTGAATTCAATAAATATTCTGGAAGTATAACTTAGAGGAGATAGTTAAACTAACAACTTATTTAAAGCTTAAATCAAAGGAGAAGGAAAAGAGGAAAAAGAAATCAAAAATCAAATTCCAATGCCATGATAAACGCACTGAGTATTGTCCTGGTTATTGTTACTGTTTTGATCCTTCTTGGTGGTAATGAGTTGTGCATGGATGTGTTGAATTGCCCTACAGGGGGAGGCCCTTATGGCTCATTATCTTGTTCTCCAGCAGGGTTCTGTGAACAATATTGGTGTAGTTCATTTTGTGCTTGCCCACCAAACATTTTTTAACCCTTAATTTTGTTTGACTTTATTAGATATAGATTTAAAATTTTAATTAGAAAATGTTTTTTAAGAAAGTTTTAACATTTTCTTTGATTTTCTTAATTCTTTCCTTTCATCCCTCTGCTATTCCTCAAAATAATAAAAATAACTTTTTGGAAAAATGTGATCTTTTACTGGATATGCACGAGTATGATGAAGCTATTAAATGCTTCAAAAAAGCATTGCTTAAAGATCCTAACCAACCTGAGATAAGAGAAAGATTGGCTTATGCATTTTTCAATCTTGGAAAAATTGAGGAAGCTATAAAATACCTTCAGGAAGAGTTGTCCTTGTTTCCTGAGGATACTGGCGCTTATGACCTTTTAGTTTATATTCTGTTTAAATCAAATAGAATAGAGGAGGCTTCTAATCTTTTTGAAAGATTAAATTTAAAGTTAGAAGCGCCTTCAGAGCCTAAAAAGAATAACGGTCTTGGAGATTTTATATTGGGTTTTTATTTTAAGAAAAATGGAGATTTCAAAAAAGCAAAGGATTATTTTATTAGAGCTCGTTTTAGGGGCTATAATCCCATAAAATGTAACATCCAAATAGAAGACATGGCTCTAAAAGAAAAATCGAGTTTATCAATTGAGGTTTTCAAAGAACCTACAAAAAGTTGTGGTGAGAAGGCTAAGGGAATTTTTTACGATGGGATACTTTGTATATCTAAAAGCTAAAACCAATGTAAAACTTTTAAGGGATTCCATAGCTCAGTTTCAAAAAGCAATTTTTTTGAAATCAGATTTTAAGGAAGTATTGTTTAATTTGGCTTCGATTTATTACAATTTAGGCGAATATGAAAAAGCGTTAGAGTATTTTAAAAAACTAATCCAACTCGAACCTGATAATGAAGTTATAAAAATTTATTTTAACTGTTCTTTAAAAAAATTAAATAAATTGCCCCAGAAGGATCAAATTCCTGAAAAATGCCCCAATTATGTACCTCTTATAAAAGAACTTGAAGAAGACCTTGAATATGAATATCAATACAAACATGATAAGACCTTTTCGCTTGAAAAGATCAATCAGACTGCTATGGAATATATTAGAAGCGGATTTTTATCAGAAGGGATAAAAAGATTTCAAAATGGATTAAAAATATGGAGTGAATCTCGAGAGATAAATTATAACTTAGGCTTAATTTATTTTTCTCTCTAAAATTATAAAGATGCAGAGAGGCATGCCCTTATTGCTACAAAATCTCCCTATTTCCAACAAAAAGCAAGGAGAGAATTAAAGTGGGCATTTAAAATTCCACAAAACAAGGGAGCACAGGACGAAATCTCTCCTGAACAATGGGGTTTTGAACTTGCTATAGAGCAAGGTAATAATTTCCTTGAAGCCTACGATCTTCTTGGGAACATCTATTTCAAAAAAGGAGAATTTGAAAAATCGGTGAAAGCTTTTAGAAAGGTAATTGAAATAGACCCTCGTGATACTCTTGGTTATTACAATCTTGGATGTTCATATTTTGCGATGGGAAGATATGAAGAGGCTGAGAAAAGCTGGAGAGAAGCGATAAGGTATGACAGGAGGAAGAAGGAGAGAGGGGAGGAGAGGGGAGAGATGCCGAGGGTCTCAGTCACAATTTTAAAAAGGACAGTATCCTTTCACTCTTACAAATCCCTTGGTTCTCTTTATAAGGAGAGAAGTGAGATAAATAAAGCAATTGAAAGCTATGGTAAAGCAGTTGAGATATTTCCAACAGATGCAGAATGTTATTATGAGTTTGGGAAGTTATATCTTCAGAAAGGGGATAATGAAAATACAAAAAAGAATTTTGAAAAATATCTCCAGTATGGAACTGGCAGGGAAAATGAAGTTAGAGAGATAAAAAAACTCAATGAAAAGAGAAAATAGCTCCAATTTTTAATGAAAGCTCTAATTCATTCTCATTTATAAAATTTTTTGCAGCGTAAGGCAACTTACAATCTTTTACCTTATTACAATTATTTGAAACTTTTCGAATCAAGTGATAACATATCTAAGAAATCTTTCTGGAGGTGAACTATGGATGGAAGGAATAAGGAATCAAAAATAACAATTTTTAATTTAGTTCAGGCTGAGCATTCAAGAAGGGAATTTCTCAAGAAAACTGCAATCGGCAGCACCGCAATAATTCTTGGTTCAATTTTTGCAAAAAGAGTTTTTGCCCAGAGGGCTGAAAGACCAACATATTCAATGATACTTGTCGATTACAACAAATGCACAGGGTGTAGAACCTGCGAGACAGTTTGTTCTGCCTTCAACAATAAAGTGAAAATTGGAGAAGAAGAGCTCCCTGGACTTGGAAACCCTTACTATTCCAACATAAGAGTTTATTCTTTCAATCCTGATGTTGACATTCCTGTTACCTGTCTAATGTGCGGGGACAATCCATGTATTGAAGCCTGCCCTGTAGAACCAGATCCCAAAACAGGAAGAAAGGCTCTTTACAGGGATGAAAAAACCCTCTCCATTAAAAATGATCTTGAGAGATGCATTGGATGTGGCTCTTGTGCTGAAGCTTGTAGAACTAAAAGAATTGGTGTAATAATTCCCAATCCTCAAACTGGAAAGCCTGAAAGGATGTGCACCCTTTGCGATGGAGACCCCCAGTGTGTAAAATATTGCCCCTATGGAGCTCTGACTCATGTTACAGGAAGATTGGATGGAAAACATTACGGATTTTCCATTGAAGAAATTGCGAACAAGCTCACAAAACTTTGGTATTATAACGAAAAGAATAAATAGGAGGGAAAAAATGGCTGAAAAATTGTTTGGATATAATGGAGTAATTCTTGAAATCAATCTTACTTCAGGGAAGGTAGAGAAAAAACCCCTTTCACCTGATGATGCAAGAAAATTTGTGGGTGGAAGAGGGCTTGGAATGAAAATCCTCTGGGATAAGCTGAGGAAACCAGGAGTAAATCCTCTTTCACCTGAGAATCCCCTAATTTTTATGCCAGGACCCTTCTCAGGATTTCCCATTCCTTCATCCTCAAGAACATGTGTTATAACAAAATCTCCCCATACATCTCCATTAAAATCAAAATATCCATATGCTTCAACAATCAGTTATTCCAATATGGGTGGTTTCATAGGACCTGAAATAAGATTTGCAGGATATGATGGAATTGTAATTACTGGAAAAGCAAATTCCCCTGTTTACATAGTAATTGATAATGATAAGGTAGAGATTAGGGATGCAAAGAAGTTCTGGGGAATGGGAACAGATGAATTCGACAGAAAATTCATTGAGGAATTGAAGGACAGAAGATTTAGAACATGCTATATTGGTCCAGCTGGAGAGAATCTTGTTGAGTACGCCTGCATAATAAATACAGCAGCAAGGGCAGCTGGAAGGGGTGGGACAGGATGTGTCATGGGCTCAAAGAATCTTAAAGCTATAGCAGTTAGGGGAACAAAGATCCCTCCTGTTGCTGATCACAAAAGATTCTTACAACTTCTTGAAGAGGCAAGGAACGGTTTTAAAGGAACTCCATACACTGAGAACTGGAGGAGGTATGGAACTGCATCCGCAATAATTTCATCATCGGATGCTGGCTCCCAGGCAGTGAAAAACTACAGAGAAGGGACTTTTTTGGATGCGGACAAGATTGGCGGAATATCTGCTGAACAGAAGATATGGATTAGAGATTTTGCCTGTTACTGCTGCCCCCTCGCATGCAAAAAATCAGGAGTTGTAAGAACAGGACCCTATGCAGGACTTGTCCATGATGGACCTGAATACGAAACAGGGACAATGATGGGAGCAAATCTTCTTGTCTCAGATCTTGAAGGCTTGATGAAAGAAATTTACGATGTTGATGACATGGGTCTTGACCAGATATCAACAGGAAATGTAATAGGATTCCTTATGGAGGCTTACGAGAAGGGATATATAGATTCAAACTTCCTCGATGGAATAGACCTTAAATGGGGAGATGTTCCTGCAATTCTTAAAATGGTGAGAAAGATTGCCATGAGGGAAGGAATTGGAGACCTCGCATCCAAAGGAGTGAAGAGGTTGTCTGAGAGGATTGGAAGGGATTCATCCAAATTTGCAATTCATGTAAAAGGACATGAGCTTGCAGCATGGAATGTTCATGTTTCTCTAACCCAGGGTGTTTGCTATGCAACTGCCAACAGAGGAGCATGCCATCTCAATGGACACAATCCAAGATCTCAAAATCTCAATGCAATGAATGACTCCCTTGGTCTTTGCAGATTTGCCCAAGGTGGATTCAGACAGGGTCTGATAAGGGAACTTCTAAGTGCAATAACTGGTCTTGATTGGACGGAAGAGGAATATTTGAAAGCTGGAGAGAGAATATTCAACCTTGAAAAAGCTTTCAATTACAGGGAAGGATTTAGAAGGGAAGATGATACAATCCCTGATAGATTTTTTGAAGAGCCATTAACAGTGGGTTCGAGAAAGGGAGCTATTTTGAATAGGGATGAGTTCAAGAAAGCTATGGATAATTATTACAAAGAGAGGGGATGGGATTTAATAACTACAAAACCATCATCGGAGAAGCTAAAATCCCTTGAACTTGAATTTGTGATAAAGGAGCTAAAATAGTTCGTGAAGACTAAAATAGGGTTAGCTTTAAGTGGAGGAGCTGTTCTTGGATTTGCCCATTTGGGAGTCATAAAGGTTCTTCAGGAGAGAGGTATTAAAATTGACTGTGTAGCTGGAACTTCTGCAGGATCCCTTGTTGGAGCATTTTTAGCTTGCGGTTATGACTGGAGAAGGATGTGGGAGATTGGAAGGTCTTTGTCTTGGAAAGTTCTTGGAAAGGTTGTTTTTCCAAAAAAGGGTCTTTTAGATGGCTCAAACATAAAAAAATTTGTTGAACTTCATCTTGGAAAAAAGGATATAAATGATCTTAAAATTCCCTATGCGGCTGTTGCAGTTGATATTGCTAGTGGTGAGGAGGTTGTTTTCAAGGAGGGTGAGGTTGGAATTGCTGTCCAAGCAAGTTGTTCAATCCCTGGAATTTTTACACCCGTTGAATGGAAAGGGAGGATTCTTCTTGATGGAGGTCTGAAAAACTTTGTCCCCATTGATGTCTGCAGGTCTCTTGGATGCGATTATGTAATAGCTGTTAAACTCCTTCCTGGAACTGAGAACAGAAAGGCAGACAATATATTCAAGATTCTTCTAAACACCCACGACATGATCGTAAGGAAAATAGCTGAGAGCTCTCCAAAGGCTGATGTGGATATAATTCCTGATCTCTCAGGTCTAAACTCCTACGACTTCTTCCAGGCTGAGGAACTTTTCAGAAGAGGGGAAGAAGCTGGAAGAAAGGCTCTTCCTTATATCATGGAAATTTTGAAACCTTCTATATGGAAGAAAATTAAAAAGAGATTTTTCTCCTCAGCTTAATCCTTAAATTTTGAAAGGACATCCTTCACTGCATCTTTGTGAACCATGAAGGAGAGCATTTTGAGTTTAATATAATCTTCCCTGTAGAAATAATAACCTTCAAATTTTCCCCATCTTGAGCTTCTTGCGGAGTCTTTAATCAAGAACCAGTCCCATTTATCAATCTTTGCATAACCAACAAGATGAACCCCATGGTCGTCTGTGGATGTGGTGTTATAAAATCTGAACTCCCTTGAGGACTGGTCAATGTATTCAGGGGGTATATCGAAGGTTGGAACTATTGCAGAATCTTCAAATCCATTGTATCCAGGCTCTGAGACATCACCACCTATTGCAATTGTATAACCATTCATAATTGAATTCTTAATTATCCTGTAAAATTCATCAAGGGGAACATTGTAATAATTCTTGCTATGCCACCAGTTATCAGGAACTTTGAATTCTCCCTTTGTATAGAAAGGAATCTGAAGAGTTGACATGAAAGAGACATAATCGTCGGGATTAATCTTTAAAAATTCTGAAAGGAAAGTTTTTGGAGTGAACTCCTTTCCTTCATAAACAAATTTTTCAGGTGGTTTCCCCATATATCTGTTCAAAATAACCTTTACATGTTCAATAACTTCCTCTTCATCCCAGTAATTATTGGCTTTCACAAAGTTAAGAAACTTCTCAATCTTTTCGAACATCTCAGAATGGTCATGCCTTCCATCGGGTGAAAGAACACCAGGATAGGCTTCTGCAGGCATTGCACCGTACTCCCTCATTATCCTTGTAACAGCATCAGACTCAGAACCTTCTCCAAGAAATATATTACCTCTTTCCCTCACAAATCCTTTTGCCTTCTCAAGATATTCACAATATACTGTGTACATCTCAGAAAGCTTGACTTTCTTACCATGAATCCTGTAGACCTCAGACTCAAGAAATGAAGTTGTTGAGAAACTCCAGCATGTTCCAGTAAGGTACTGGGCAACTGGAGGGAAATGAAAAGCTTTCTTGAAGACATCAGGGGAAGATGGTTTCTTTACATTGACAAAGTCAAAACTCAAAACTTTTTCCTCCTCCTTCTTTGCCTCATCTTCCTGTCTCTTCCTAATTTCTGCAGTAATCTTTTCAGCTTCCTCCTTTTTCTTTTTATTCGTCTCTTCCATCTCCTTTATAACTGGGTCCTCATACTTCTTCTTGTAGTAAGCCTTATCCTTTTTAAGAATCTCTTTATCATCCCTACCGTAAAGCCCACCAAAAAGCAAGAGAGAGATTAAAAGGATTGAAAATAATTTTGATAGTTTAAAAGCTTTCATAAAAAACCTCCAGGAAATAATTAAGTTAATATTAAAGCATTATGAAGAAAAAAATGCAAAATTATGTAGGTTCTATTTAAAAAAGTGTGAAGGAAATATAGAAGAAATGGTGGTAAAAGGCGGCTCTCTCTCGTTTTCCCACTGATATTATAGAGGATATATCTTTCCAAATTAAAAATTTTTGTTACATACTTTTTCATGGTGGTAGGTCTCTTGATGTAAAATTTTTGTAAACAATTATCAATCCTTCCACTCATCACATTTCTTACACACTTTTTATTATAGAGTCATCAAAAATTTGACATTTGTTATTTTGGGGTTCATACTGAAACTGTGAAAATTAAAATATCCGCACCGTGTGTTGATATAATCCCAAAAAGGAGTGATGTCCGCACTTAGGTGTTGATATAACAAAGTTAGGAAAATAAGCCTTGGATGAAAGGAGTAAACGATGGATGAAAAGAGATATGACAATCAAAAGTGTTTCACCACGAAAGGAGGACGTTTGATGGCCGAACCCCAAATTCGCACCATTAAAATCGATCATGCTGAGCATCAGTGGTCCCAAGGATTATGTAGCTACTCTCAAGAAGAGGATCGACCGCCGGGCATTTGTAGCGCTTCTCGGTCCGGTAGTGAAGTGAGTAGCTGACAAAAACTCCGTTATCGATCAGGTCGCTTCAAACAAGATCTATATCCCGATCACACAGCATTTAAATAAGTTATTTATTGGGCTGAAGAAAAAGAGGATATCTGTCAATATCCGCACCCATTAATATGTGCTCGAAATGAGGAGGGAACTTGAAACTCCATCTATAATTTTCTATTTCAAATAGAATTTCTTATAGGTCGATAAATCCATTTCATTATATAGAAATTTATTGATGAAATTCGCATTTTGCATTGCCATGCCTTTTGATGTTATCATTTAAAAGGAGTTTTTGATGAAGATTATTCCTCTCGCTTCTGACTCCATGGGAGTTAGGAGTATGGCTACTTTTGTTGAGACAAATGGTCTAAAGATTATAATTGACCCAGGTGTGGCTCTCGGACCAATGAGAGATGGACTTCCACCCCACAAGGAAGAAATTAAAAAAATGGAAGAGGATATGGAGAAAATCAAGGATTTTCTTAGAATCTCTGATATAGTCATAATCACCCATTATCATTATGACCATTTCAATCCAAGAATGGCAGATTTCTTTAAAGGAAAAAAGCTTTTCTTCAAAGATTGGGAAAAGATGATTAACAGAAGTCAGTGGGGGAGGGCATCCAATTTCTTAAGGATATTGAGAGGCATTGAGCTTGAGCCAGTTTCAGCCGATGGGAAGGATTTTCAAATTTCTGATGTTAATTTGTCATTTTCCCATCCTGTCACCCATGGAGTATCTTCAAAGCTCGGTTATGTCATAGAGGTTTATATTGAGGGAGATGGCGAGTCTTTCCTTTTCACTTCAGATGTTCAGGGTCCTTGCAGGGAGGAGCAAATATCTTTTATTCTTTCAAAAAAGCCAAATACAATTTACATTGACGGACCTCTCTCCTACCTTTTAGGAAAAGCTTTTGAGATTGAAGACCTTAAAATTTCATTGAAAAATTTAAAAAAAATTATGGAAATTGAAGAATTGAAATTTATAATTGTCGATCATCATTTGCTAAGGGATCTGAAATGGAGGGAGCTTATAGGAGATTTAATTGAAATGGGAGAGAAAAGGGGCGTCAAAGTTTTGACTGCTGCCGAATTTCTCGGAAATGAAAACCAGCTTCTTGAGGCAAGAAGGAAAGAACTATACAGAAATTCCTAAATTTTAAAAATGGAAAAGAAATTTTATGTATGGTATACTTTCAAAAGAGGAACATATAATATTTATG
>CAZFCI010000215.1:0-13582 GCA_964517525.1 uncultured Clostridia bacterium
CTCCACAGGAATGCCAACATCCTCCCTCTTAGGAAGCTGAAGAACCTTACATTTAAAGTTTTCAAAATCAACAGAGAGCCAGCCCGGAATAGAAACTGAATCTTTAAGGGAAATTATTCGATTTTTTAAATTTTCGTTGGAAAGGCTCTTGGAGGTCAATCCTATTTCATCGCCCACATTCACTATGTAAGAGGAGCTTTTTGTCCTTCTCTGATTAACAGTTATATGCCCATGGGAGATAAGCTGACGAGCTTCCTTTCTTGATGAAGCAAAACCCATCTTGCAAACTACATTGTCTAACCTTCTTTCAAGAAGGATCAGAAAGTTTGTTCCTGTAACCCCTCTCATCTTCTCAGCTCTTTCAAAGAATAATCTAAATTGCTTCTCCGATAGACCGTAATATCTTCTCACCTTTTGCTTTTCCCTGAACTGCAAGCCGTAGCCGATTAGTTTTTGAGAAGCTGACTTTGCATGTTGACCTGGGGTATATGGTCTTTTGGTAAGTGGGCACTTGGGACTCTGACATTTGCTCCCCTTTAAGAAAAGTTTCACCCCTTCTCTCCTGCACAACCTACAATCAGGACCTATTGTTCTTCCCAATTTTAAAACCTCCTTAACATGTTAGTAAATAAAAATTAATCAATCCTAACGAAAGAACCACCATATTCTCGAATTTTTGGCTCCTCACACCCTTCTCCTTCTTGGTGGTCTGCATCCATTGTGAGGAATTGGAGTAACATCCCTGATGGATTTTATAATCAATCCTGTTCCCTGCAGGGCTCTTATTGCAGCCTCTCTGCCTGCTCCAGGACCTTTAATCCTTACATCAATGTACTTCACGCCCAATTCCCTCGCATCATTCCCTACTTTTTGAGCAGCAAGTTGAGCTGCGAAGGGGGTTCCTTTCCTAGCTCCTTTGAATCCTACAGTTCCACCAGAAGCGAAGCAAAGAGTATTACCCTGCTGGTCTGTTATCGTCAAAATTGTGTTGTTAAAGGTAGCCAGAATGTGAGCTATTGCGTGAATTTCACCCTTTTCCTTCTTTGATTTCTTAACTTCCTTTTTCTCTGCCATTTTTATATCTCCTATGATGTTGTTTTCTTCTTTATAAGGGCTCCTCTCGGACCTTTCCTTGTTCTTGCATTGGACCTTGTCCTTTGACCTCTTACAGGGAGTCTTTTTCTATGCCTTAATCCTCTATAACAACCAATCTCCTCAAGCCTTTTTATACTGGTTGCAATCTCTTTTCTGAGATCTCCCTCAACCTTCTCTTCCTTTTCAATAATGTTTCTTATTCTTGCAATCTCTTCCTCGGTCAAATCCTTTACTTTTTTATCCTTATCAACCTTTGCCTTTTCAAGAATCTTATTGGATTTTGATCTTCCTATCCCAAAAATATAAGTCAATCCTATTTCAACTCTTTTATTGGGAGGAAGATTAACACCAGCAATTCTTGCCACCTTTTACCTCCTCATCCTTGTCTCTGTTTATGTTTAGGATTTTCACAAATAACCCTTACAGTTCCTTTCCTTTTGATGATTTTGCATTTTGAACAAATTTTTTTAACAGATGCTCTAACCTTCATTTTTCACCTCACTTATATCTGTAAACAATTCTGCCCCTTGTAAGATCATAGGGGGATAGTTCAACAACTACTTTATCACCTGGAAGTATTCTAACAAAATGTTTTCTCATTTTTCCTGAAACATGAGCAAGAACTTTATGTTTGTTTTCAAGTTCAACCAAAAACATAGCATTAGGTCTCGCCTCAACCACAGTTCCAACAACCTCAATGGGTTCTTCCTTAGGCACGATCCTCCTCCAGAGAGGTAAGGATCAAAGGAGTATCAGAAGTAACTGCAACAGTGTGCTCAAAATGGGCAGTAAGACTTCTATCCTTTGTGACAGCAGTCCATGTATCTGAGAGAATTTCTACTTCATAGGAACCAGCTGAAACCATCGGTTCTATTGCAATAACCATCCCTTCCTTCAACTCAGGTCCTTTCCCCTTAACTCCAAAATTTGGGATTTGAGGCTCCTCATGGAGATTCCTTCCTATTCCATGCCCTACAAAATCCCTTATTACTGAAAAACCATTTGATTCTGCATATTCCTGGATTTCATAGGAAATATCCCCTACCCTTATCCCATCCTTTACTACTGCAATTGCTTTAAAAAGAGCATTCCTTGTCACCTCAAGTAATTTTTTAGCCTTTTCTGATATCTCACCCACAGGATAAGTGTATGCTGCATCTGCGTAAAAACCATCAACCCTTACTCCTATGTCTATACTTATAATGTCTCCCTCTTTGAGAACTCTATTGGAAGGTATTCCATGAACAATCTCTTCATTTATTGAAGCACATATTGTCGCAGGAAATTCCCTTGGAAAATAAATGTGGGGCTTGTATCCTTTAAAAGCTGGAGAACCACCCATCTTCCTCACAAGGTTTTCTGCAATTTCATCAAGTTTTGAAGTCTTGATACCAGGCTTAATTTGTTTTCCAAGCTCTGCAAGAACTGTCGCTACAATTTCACCTGCTCTTCTCATCTTTTTCAATTCCTCTTTTGTTTTTATTTCAATCATCTACTTTTCCTTATTATACTACAAATCTCCTCAAATATCATCTCTGAACCAAGGGACGCATCTATTGAATAAAGATTACCTTTTTTCTCGTAATAATCTACAAGTGCCTTCTCCTCAGCCTCCCAAACCTTATATCTTCTTTCAATTGTCTCTTCTTTATCATCACTCCTCTGAACGAGGGGGGTAAAACATATGTCGCATATACCATTTACTTTTGGTGGAAGAGAAATTTTGTTGTAAACAGCCTTACATTTTGGACAGACAAGCCTTGAGGTTAATCTTTTAACAAGTTCCTCCTTGCTAATTTTAAAAAGGAAGACAAACTCTCTGTCTGCTGGAATTGATTCCAGTGCTTTAGCCTGAGCAAAGTTCCTTGGAAAACCATCAAGAATGTATCCATTCTTACAATCTTCCTCTTCGACTCTATCTTTTATAATTCCAATGATTGTCTCATCATCAACAAGTTCCCCCCTCTTCATTTTCTCCTCTGCTCTTTTCCCAAGGGGGGTACCATTGGCAACTGCCTCCCTCAGAATATCTCCTGTGGAAATTTTTGGAATTGAAAACTCCCTTGAAATTAAGTCTGCCTGAGTTCCCTTTCCAGAGCCTGGAGGACCAAGAAATATTATCCTCATCCCCTTCTACCCCTTATTCTTGTCTTTCCAAGAAATCCTTCGTAGTGCCTCATTATAAGCTGAGCCTCAACCTGTTGAAGGGTGTCCATTGCAACTCCGACAACAATTAATATTGATGTTCCACCAAAATAGAAGGGAACACCAAGGCCTTCTGTAAACCATCTTGGAAGATATGCTTCCAGAGCTTCACCAATCCATGGTATTGCACCAACCTTAAATCCTGTCATTAAAAACTCAGGAAGAATAGCTATAGCTGAAAGATAAATAGCTCCTACAAGAGTTATCCTTGAGAGAACCTTGTCAATATAGTCAGCAGTAAGCTTCCCTGGTCTTATACCAGGAATAAAACCACCATATTTTTGAATATTTTCGGCAACATCAGTGGGGTTAAATATTATTGAAACATAGAAGTATGTAAAGAATATTATTGAGGCGATGTATAGAATTGTGTAAAGGGGCATCCCCCAACCTAATTGTCTTGCAAATTCCTGAGCAATTGGATGTTTTATCAAGCTTGCAATACCAGCAGGAAATGTAATTATTGAAGAGGCAAAGATTATTGGTATTACCCCTCCTGTGTTTACTCTCAAAGGAAGATGAGTGCTCTGGCCTCCATAAACTTTTCTCCCAACAACCCTCCTTGCATACTGTATTGGAATTCTTCTCTGGGCTCTCTCAACATAAACAATGACAGCAACAACTGCAAGCATTAGAAGAGCAAGGAGTATTATCTTTATTGGTCCCATTGTCCCTGTTCTTATTCCCTCTGTTAAAGCTTGAAGCCCTCCTGGAAGTCTCACTACAATACCTGCAAATATAATTAAGGAAATTCCATTCCCTATCCCCCTCTCAGAAATTTGCTCTCCAAGCCACATTATGAATATTGTTCCTGTAGTTAAGGTAAGTATTGTCATGAGGATAAAGCCAATTCCAGGATTACTTACAATTCTTATCCCTGAGGGAGAAGTAGTTGCCTGAAGGGAAACAGCAATTCCTGCAGCTTGAATTATACTTATTAAAACTGTTCCGTATCTTGTATACTGGGTTATCTTCTTCCTTCCAAGTTCCCCTTCCTTTGAAAGTCTCTCAAGATAGGGCCAGATTACGGTCAAAAGCTGAAGGATAATTGATGCACTTATATAGGGCATTATTCCAAGAGCAAATATTGTCATTCTCGAGAGAGTTCTTCCTGAGAAAAGGTCAACAAATCCAAGAAATGTTCCCTTCATCTGCTCAAAAAGTTCAACCAAAGCATCAGAGTTTATCCCTGGTGTAGGTATCTGGGCTCCTATTCTATAAACAGCAAGAAGAGCAAGGGTAAAAAGAACCCTTTTCCTTAAATCTGGTATTGCAAAGATATTCCTAATGCTTTCTACTATCTTCATGGAAGAATCTCCGCATTACCCCCAGCTTTTTCAATTTTCTCCCTGGCACTTTTTGAAAAGGCATGGGCTTTAACAGAAATTGCTTTCCCTATCTCCCCTTTTCCAAGGACTTTAACCAATCCATTTTTATCCTTTATCAATCTCTCCTTCTCAAGAATTTGAGGGGTTATTTCCTTGTATCTTAACTTTGCTAAGTCTTCAAGATTTACTATTTGCCACTCCTTTTTAAATATATTTGTAAAACCCCTCTTGGGAATTCTTCGATGGAGTGGCATTTGCCCACCTTCAAATCCTTTTTTCTGGGAGAATCCTGTTATGGATTTCTGTCCCTTCATCCCCCTTGTAGAAGTTTTCCCATGACCTGATCCAGGTCCTCTTCCAACTCTTTTCCTTTTTTTGGTTGCACCTTTTGCAGGACTTAAATTATAAAGATTCATTCTAAATCTCCTCTATCTCAACAAGATGTTTAACTTTCTCAATCATTCCTCTTATTGCAGGAGTATCCTGTCTTATAACTTCATGATGAAGCCTTCTTAAGCCCAATCCTTTCACAACTTCCCTTTGCTTCTTCGGGTATCCTATAAAACTCTTCACAAGTTTTATTTTCAATTTCTTTCCTTTACTCCTCTTCACTGTCCACTCCCTCCTTTATCTTTCCTCTTAAAAGGTATGTGGTCTGATGGTCCCTCAGAGATTTAAGAGCCTCAATAGTAGCATAAGCAGAAGAGAAATGATTCTTACTTCCAACACATTTTGTGAGAATGTCTTTAATACCCGCAAGTTCAATTATTGCTCTTACCGCTCCTCCAGCAATCACTCCTGTTCCTTTTGAAGCAGGTCTAAGCACTACAAGTCCTGCACCAAATTCGCCTCTTGCAAAATGGGGAATGCTTCCATCTACAATTGGGACTTTTATAAGGTGTTTTTTTGCATCTTCAATAGCTTTCTTTATTGCAATAGGGACCTCTCTCGCTTTTCCCTTTCCAATCCCAACACTTCCTGCTTCGTCCCCTATAGCAACAAGAACCGAGAAATTAAGATTTTTTCCTCCCTTCACAACTTTAGTTACCCTTCTTATAGAGATAACCCTTTCTTTAAATTCCTTACTTTCGATCTCAAGTTCTTCCATTCATCCTCCTCAGAAAAGAATTCCTTTTTCTCTTATCCCATCTGCGATTTCCTTCACTCTGCCATGATAGAAATAACCACTTCTATCGAAAACAATTCTCTCTATTCCTTTTTCCTTAAGCCTCTCTCCAAAAATGTTTCCAAGAAGCCTCGCTAATTTAAGATTCTTTATATTGTATGAATTATTGCCAAATTTTTCTTTAAACTCTTTTTCTAAAGTTGATGCAGAAGCCAATGTTTTTCCGCCTATATCATCTATAGCCTGGACATACAGATATCTGAGACTCTTAAACACACAAACTCTCGGTTTTTCAGGAGTCCCAAATATCCTCTTCCTTATTCTTTTCTTCCTCTTTAACCTTAATTCATTTCTCGAGAGACTCTTTTCCATTATTTCACTCCTGTTCTTCTTTCTTTCTTTTTAAGTTTTTCACCGACATATCTGATACCCTTTAATTTATATGAATCTGGAGGTCTGAAAGATTTAATTTTTGCTGCAACAAGACCAACCTTCTCCTTGTCTATTCCAGAAACAATAATCTGAAACTTTCTCTCTGGAGTCATTCCTGCAGATATTTCTATTCCCTCTGGGGGTAAATATTCAATGGGGTGGGAGTAACCTAAGGAAAGAACAAGCTTCTTTCCTTCTACCTGTGCTTTGTAACCGACACCCTCTATCTCAAGTTTTTTTGTAAATCCTTCTGTTACCCCTGTTATCGCATTCTTGATAAGAGCTCTTGTGGTCCCATGAAGGGCTTTTAGATACTTTGAGTCATTAATCCTCTCAAAGGTTATTTTCCCATCCTCAATCTTTGCATTAATTCCATAGGGAAGAGGAACATTAAGAGAGCCCTTTGGTCCCTCAACAAGGATATCCCTCTCCCTTATACTAACCTTAACCTTTGCTGGTAATACAATTGGTTTCTTCCCTATTCTTGACATTTTTCCTCACCTACCAAACATAGCACAAAACTTCTCCTCCAACTCCCACCTCTCTACATTTTTTGTCCGTAAAAATTCCCTTTGAAGTTGATATTATTGCTATTCCCAAACCATTCATTACATAAGGTATGTCCTCCTTTGTGCAATAAATCCTGCAACCCGGTTTCGAAATCCTTTCCAGTCCCCTTATCACACTCTGTTTATCAGGTGTCCACTTGAGATATATTCTCAAAATGCCCTGTTTCCCATCATCTTCAAATTTAAAATTTTCTATAAATCCTTCTTCCTTAAGAATCTTTGCAATTTCCAACTTCAACTTTGAAGAAGGAACTACCGCCTCTTTCTTTTTTACCATTATGGCATTCCTTATCCTTGTGAGCATATCTGCAATAGGATCTGTCATAGTCATATTATTCCTCCTACCATGCAGCCTTTACTACTCCTGGAATCTCTCCCTTGAGGGCGAGTTCTCTAAAACAAAGCCTACAAAGCTCGAATTTTCTGATAAATGCTCTCTGCCTTCCACACAAACGGCATCTGTTCCTCTTCCTTGTTTCAAATTTTTGTTTTTTTCTTGTTTTTGCCATCCATGCTATTGTAGCCATATCATATCTCCTTATCTAAAAGGCATTCCAAGATATTTGAGGAGAGCGATTGCCTCCTCATTGTTTTTAGCAGTTGTTACAAAAGAAATGTTCATCCCTCTTGTCTTCTCAACCTTTGTAGGATCAATCTCAGGGAAAACTATCTGATCTTTCATACCTATTGTGTAATTTCCGAATCCATCAAAGGACTTTGGAGAAACTCCCTTGAAATCTCTGACTCTGGGCAGAACAATGTTGACAAACTTATCCATGAATTCATACATTCTTTCCCTTCTAAGAGTAACTGTGCATGCAACGGATTGTCCCTTTTTAACCTTGAATGCTGAGATTGATTTTTTCGCCCTTCTTATTGCTGGCCACTGTCCTGCAATTAAACTAAGCTCTTTCATAGCAGTATCAAGAAGTTTTATGTTCTGAGTAGCTTCTCCAACTCCAACATTTATAACAATTTTTTTAAGTTTAGGGACTTCATGGATATTTTTATAATTGAATTCCTTCATCAGTGCTGGAACCACTTCTTTCAAATATTTTTCGTGAAGTCTGCTTCTCATTCTCTCACTCCTAATCGAAAATTGCTCCACATTTTTTACATGTTCTTACCTTAGAGCCATCACCGAGAATCTTAATCCCTACCCTCACACCCATATCACATTCAGGACAATAGAGCATGAGATTTGATATGGGAATAGGTGCTTCCTTTTCCATTATTCCTCCCTGGATATTCCTGGAAGGATTTGGTCTAACGAACTCCTTCATAAGCCTTATCTTTTCTACGATTGCCATATTCTTACTTTTTAGAACTTTCAGAACTTTCCCTTTCTTACCTTTATCTTTTCCTGCCTTAACAATTACAACATCATTCTTTCTTATCTTCAGTCCCATTTTCTTCTCCTATAAAACCTCGGGAGAAAGAGAAATTATCTTCATAAATTTTTTCTCCCTGAGTTCCCTTGCCACCGGTCCAAAGACTCTTGTCCCTATTGGCTCACCAGATTTATCTATTATGACTGCAGCATTGTCATCAAATCTAATATATGAACCATCCTTTCTTCTAATCTCCTTTCTCGTCCTTACTATTACAGCCCTCACAACATCTCCTTTCTTTATCTTTGTGTTTGGTTCAGCTTCCTTGACGGATGCGGTGATAACATCTCCAATAGTAGCAACTCTCCCGGCTCCGCCTCCTATGGGGTGGATACACATTATCTTCTTAGCACCAGAATTGTCAGCAACAGAGATGATGGTTCTCATCTGAATCATACTGTCTCCCTCCTTTCATCTCCGCTTGAATAAATCTCAATTACTCTCCACCTTTTCATTCTACTCAAAGGTCTACTTTCTATGATCTTAACCTTGTCACCCACTTTACATGCATTATTCTCATCATGGGCAAGGAATTTTTTCCTTTTCTTTATTACTTTTTTATAAAGGGGATGTCTTACGAATCTCTGCACAAGAACATTGACAGTCTTGTCTCCACTTTTAGAAATAACAATCCCTATTTTTGTGGTCTTCCTTTTTCTCTCCATCATCTATTCTCCTTTCTCTCTTTCCTTCAATATGGTTAATATTCTTGCTATATCCTTTCTAATATGTCTTATTTTCAAAGGATTCTCAAGAGAAATAAATTTTTTCATTTTCAATGTAAAAAGTTGTGCTTTCAATTCTGAAAGCTTGTGTTCAAGTTCTTCAGTAGATAACTCTCTAAGTTCCGATGCTTTCATTTTAATCTTCCCTCATTACAATTTTTGTTTTTATCGGAAGTTTGTGGGAAGCAATTCTAAGCGCTTCCATTGCAACTTCCTTTGGAAGACCTTCAATTTCATAAATTATTCTTCCTGGTCTTATCACATCAACCCATCCTTCCAAATCTCCTTTCCCTTTTCCCATTCTGCTTTCAACAGGTTTCTTGGTGTAAGATTTCCACGGGAAAACTCTTATCCAGAGCTTCCCACCTTTCTTAATAAACCTTGCTATTGCAATCCTACCAGCTTCTATCTGTCTTGCAGTTAGCCAGCATGGTTCTAATGCCTGAAGTCCCATTTCTCCAAAAACAATTCGATTCCCTCGCCATGCTTTCCCTTTCATCCTTCCTCTCTGAATTTTTCTGTATTTTACCTTCTTTGGCATTAACATCTTACTTCACCTCCGCAGGACTTTGCTGAAAAGATTTCTGCTTTGGCAACTCCCCTCTGTATATCCAAACTTTTATTCCAATCTGTCCATAGGTAGTGAATGCTTCAAGAAATGCATAATCTATATCAGCCTTCAAAGTCTGGAGGGGGAGTCTTCCAAAAAGATACCATTCTGAACGAGCAATTTCCGCGCCCCCCAATCTTCCAGAGCACATAATTTTGACCCCCTTAGCACCTGCTTTAAGAACCATATCAACAGCCCTTCTCATTGCTCTTCTGTATGCGACTCTTTTTTCCAGTTGCATAGCAATGTTCTCTGCAACAAGCTTGGCTTCAAGCTCTGGCTTTTGGACTTCCATTATATCTATGTAAACCTCTTTATCCTTTGCAATATTGCTAACCATCTCCTTTATCTTTTCTCTTTCCTTACCCCCTCTCCCTATCAATGTCCCTGGTCTAACACAGTATATCAAAACCCTCAGGATGGTCTCTATCCTCTCAATAACAATGTGGGAGATAGAAGCGTGGGAATATTTCTCGCTTATGACCTTTCTGATTTGTATATCTTCATGAAGACTCTGGATATAATCCTTCCCTTTTCCAAACCATTTTGAAAGCCAATCCTTATTGTATCCCAGTCTGAAGCCTATCGGATGAGTCTTTTGCCCCAATTTTCTACCTCCTTTTAATCCTTTCATTTAGATATATGGATATATGGCTTGTTCTTCTTAGAATTCTGTACGCCCTGCCCATAGGTGCAGGTCTTACCCTCTTCAAGGATGGTCCTTGATTTACAAGGCACTTTGAAACATACAATGAATCCACATCAATAGATGGAAATTTCTGTTGAGCATTTGCAATTGCTGAGTTAAGAACAGATTCTACTATATTAGCTGCCTTTCCCTTCTTAGAAAAATGAAGAATGGTTAAAGCTTCTCCGACATTCTTGCCTCTGATCAAGTCTATAACAAGTCTGCATTTTTGAGGTGAGATTCTAACATATTTTGCCTCAGCTTTTGCAATATAGGCCGTATTCTCCACTTTTCCTCCTTACTCTTTTATTTTTGTAGCTTTTTCACTTTTGGATGTATGTCCCTTGAAAGTTCTTGTGGGAGAAAATTCTCCTAACTTGTGCCCGACCATGTTTTCTGTAATGTAAACTGGAATGAACTTCCTTCCGTTATGAACAGCAATGGTGAGTCCTACCATCTCTGGAATGATTGTTGACCTCCTTGACCATGTCTTTATAACCTCTCTCTTGGTAATTGCCTGAGCTTGGACTTTTTGAACCTTTTCAAGAAGATGAGAATCAACAAAAACTCCTTTTTTTAGGGATCTTCCCATTTACTTCTCCCTTCTTTTAACAATAAATTTTGATGTTCTTTTATTCTTCCTTGTTTTATAACCTTTTGTGTATTGACCCCATGGAGTTACTGGAATTCTTCCACCCTTTGTCTTTCCTTCTCCTCCTCCATGAGGGTGATCAATAGGATTCATTGCGGTTCCTCTTACATGAGGTCTCCTTCCAAGCCATCTTGTTCTTCCAGCTTTTCCTACAGAAATATTTTCATTTTCAAGATTTCCTACCTGACCAACAGTGGCTCTACAATCGAGCTGAATCAGTCTGACTTCAGAGGAGGGCAGTTTTATATGGGCATAATTCCCTTCTTTAGCAAGTATCTGAGCCCCCGCTCCAGCAGATCTAACTAACTGGCCACCTTTACCCTTTCTAAGCTCAATATTGTGAACGATTGTTCCGACAGGGATGTATCGAAGAGGAAGAGAGTTTCCAGGAAGAATGTCAACCTCATTATCAGAAGATATGACCTTATCTCCAACTTTCAACCCAACTGGACAAAGAATATATCTTCGTTCTCCATCAATGTATTTTATAAGAGCAATTCTTGCTGATCTGTTGGGATCATACTCAATGCTCTCAACCACTCCTTCTATGCCAATTTTATCCCTCTTGAAATCTATTATTCTGTAAGCCCTTTTATGACCTCCTCCTCTAAACCTAATACATATTCTACCCTTGTTGTTTCTTCCACCGGATTTTTTAAGGGGAACGACAAGGGGCTTATAAGGCTCTTCCCTTGTAATCTCCTCAAAGGTGTATCCTGTTCTCCCTCTAAGAGCTGGGGTAACTGGTCTGTAAGTCTTTATTCCCATTTTTTACCTCATTCTTCCACAAAATCTATCATTTTTTCGCCCTCTTTTAATTTTACATATGCTTTTTTCCAGTCCCTTCTCCTTCCTTCAAACCTTCCCCATCTTTTCAATTTCCCTTGAAAATTTGAAGTTTTTACTCTCTCAACTTTTACCTTGAAAAGTTCCTCAACAGCTCTTTTTATCTCTATCTTATTAGCGGAAGGTTCGACTCTGAAAACAACCTCGCCCTTTTCCTTCAGTTTTGTTGTCTTTTCAGAAATCACAGGACCTATGATTATGTGACGGGGATCTTTTATCATGACAACCTCTCTATTAACTTATCAAGAGCTCTTTCAGAGATTACAATCCATTTATATTTAAGCAATTCATATGTATTCAAATCCATTGCATCAACAAAGCTTGCTGATGAAACATTCTTTAAAGCAAGAGAAAGATTCTTATTCTCGTGAGAATCAACAAATAGAGCGTTCTCAACACCTAATTTTTGCATTAAATTAACACCATCTTTAGTTTTGAATGAAGGAATCTCAAGGCTATCCACAACCAAGAGTAAATTCTCTTTGATCTTAAAATTGATAGCGCTCTTCAGCGCATTCCTTTTTGCCCTCTTAGGTAACTCATAAGAGTAATCCCTTGGCTTTGGTCCGAAGACTGTCCCCCCTTTTCTCCATAATGGACTCCTTATGCTCCCAATTCTTGCTCTACCTGTTTTCTTCTGTCTCCATAGTTTCCTACCACTACCAGATACTTCAGCTCTGGTCTTTGTGCAGTGATTTCCCTGCCTTCTGGAAGCAAGAAGGCTCTTTACTTCCTCCCATAAAAGATGCTTGTTCAATTTGTAAGAGAAGATGCTATCAGGGACTTCCTTCTCTTTTATCTTTTCTTTATTGGTATTTATAACAGATATTGTGCTCACCTCTTATTACTCCTTAAATTCACAATTTTTCTTATAAAACAGTAACTACCCTTGTAACCAGGGATAGCACCCTTAACCATTAAAATGTTATTTTCAGAATCTATCTTAACAATTTCGAGATTCCTGACAGTTACTTTCTCTCCTCCCATTCTTCCAGGCAACCTCTGTCCTTTCAAAACTCTCGATGGAAATGACGAAGCTCCTATTGAACCAGGCCTTCTGTGAAACATTGATCCATGAGAACCAGCGCCACCTTTAAAACCATGCCTTTTAATAACTCCCTGGAATCCTTTCCCCTTGTTTAATCCAGTGCAATCAACTTTTTTATCCTTTTCGAAAATATCAACCTTAATTATGTCTCCAACATTTATCTTCTCAAAATTTTCAAGAACCGCAAATTCTTTTAAAATCCCTGTCGGAGGAATGTTTGCTTTCTTAAAATGACCTTCAAGGGGCTTGTTTACTTTCTTTAAAGGTTTCTCCTCCACAAACCCAAGTTGAACAGCATTGTATCCATCCTTATCGCTGGTTTTTTTCTGGACAACAACGCAAGGTCCAGCCTTTATAACTGTTACAGGTATAACCTCTCCATTTTCATCCCAGACTTGAGTCATTCCAAGTTTTTTACCAATTATTCCTTCTACCATAATTAACTCCTACTCCGACATAACATCCACATGAACCCCTGCAGGAAGCTCAAGGGTTTTAAGCTCATCAATTGTAGCTTCATTATAATCGAGGATGTAAATAAGCCTCTTGTGAGTTCTGATTTCAAAATGCTCCCTTGATCTTTTATCCACATGGGGCGAACGGAGAACACAAAATCTTTCTACCTTTGTAGGCAAAGGAATTGGTCCAGAGACCTTAGCTCCTGACCTCTTTGCCTTTGTAACAATATCCAGGGCAGATTTGTCCAGAATTCTATAATCATATGCCATCAATCTTATCTTGAGCCTCTGCATATTTTCCTTTCCTTCCATATTAAATCACTCCAGAATATCAGTAACTGAGCCTGCTCCTATTGTCCTCCCTCCTTCCCTTATAGCAAACCTCAATCCCTTCTCCATTGCTATCGGC
>CAZFCI010000216.1:0-1716 GCA_964517525.1 uncultured Clostridia bacterium
AAAGAATTAAAGAAAATGAAAGACGAACAACAAAAGATCATAAGACAATTAAAAGAAGAAGGCTGGATGCATAATAGAGCAAGAATGATTGTAGCTTCATTTCTAACAAAGGATTTGTTTGTAGATTGGAGGGTAGGAGATAGGTTTTTTATGGAGCATTTGATAGATTACGATGAAGTTGTAAACACAGGCAACTGGCAGTGGAATGCCTCTGTAGGGCCTGATCCTAAACCCTTTAGAATTTTCAACCCCATTATTCAGGCAAAAAAATTTGATCCTTATGGAACTTTTATAAAAAAATACCTGCCAGAGCTGAAAAATATTCCTGTTTATATGCTTCATGACCCTCTAAAATATGAACTTCCATATTACAATCCAATAGTAAATCACTATTGGAGGGTTTCAATGGTTAAAAAAGCTTACCTGATAAACTCCAAGTAGTCCGAAAATTCGAAAAAGCTCTATATATTTAGATAAAGTGTAAAATCTCTTCAATTTTTGATCCTAAAACTTTGATATTATCTTTTATAACCAATCCGATTTAACTTTTCTCCCCAATTAAGTTAGAATTTTATTTATGAAAAATAGAAATATTGTCCTTGTGGTTCTTTCAGCAGGGATAGGAAGGAGGTTTGGAGGATTGAAGCAGATAAAAACAGTTGGACCAGCTGGAGAAGTTCTTATTGACTATTCTCTATTCGATGCTTTAAGAATTGGATTTTCTAAATTTATCTTTGTTATCAGGAAAGATATGGAGGAGGATTTTAGAAATATTGTGGGGAAATTCTGGGAGAAAAGGACAGAGGTTAAATATGCTTTTCAGGAAATCAACTCTTTTCTGCCTTCAAACTTTCCAGCTCTATCAAGGAAAAAACCCTGGGGAACAGCCCATGCTATTCTTGTCTGCGAAGACCTTATCAATTCCCCCTTTGCTGTAATAAATTCTGATGACTTCTATGGTTATGAATCTTTATCCCTTGCTTTCGATGCCCTTTCAAATATTGGAAATGAATACATCCTCATTTCCTATAAGCTTGAAGAGACCCTTTCCCCCCATGGATATGTTTCAAGAGCAATTTGTGAAACCGATGAAAATCTTTATCTTTTAAGTCTTACTGAGTTTCACAAAATTGGACGGAAAGAAGGAAAAATAATTGGTTATAGAGATTCCGAAGTTATAGAGCTAAAAGGAGATGAGCAGGTCTCCATGAATCTCTTTGGTTTCTTTCCTACAGTATTTGAATTCCTCCAAATAGAATTTGAAAATTTCTTAAAAGAGAAGGGATGGAATCATGAAGCTGAGTTTTTACTGCCTGATGTAATTGGAAAATTGGTTGGGATGAATAAAGTCAAAGTAAGGGTTATACCAACATCTTCCCAATGGTTTGGAATAACTCATCCTGAAGACATTGAGATGGTTAGAGAAAGGATAAAAAAGCTTATAAAATTGGGAAAATATCCTGAGAGAATAAAAGGGAAAAACTTATAAAGTGGAAGAGAAGGGAGGACTTTACATTCATTTTCCCTTTTGTAAGAGGAAATGTCCATACTGTCATTTTTACAGTGTTGTAGGGGAAAGGAAAATGTTTGGAAAATGGCTCGAAGGGATAATCGAGGAGATGAAGCTTTACTCAGAGATTAAACTTAAGTTTGACACTATTTTTATAGGAGGTGGATCTCCCTCCCTATTATATCCTGAAGATATTCATAAAATTC
>CAZFCI010000217.1:0-5582 GCA_964517525.1 uncultured Clostridia bacterium
TGTTCTCAATAGATATAAAAGCTTGAAGCTTCTGGGTTTTATCCATATACTCACATAACATGAAATATATTTTCTTTAGCTTCTCTGGAGCGGTTGTATTTTCCTTTAAAACACCACTAATAAAGTCTGTTAACTCTCGAAGTTTCTTTTCTATGAGAGAAATGTAAATACTTTCTTTATCTTTGAAGTATAAATAGACGGTCCCCTTTGCAATTCCTGCATTCTGAGCAATCTCCTCAATCTTTGCGGGATAATAACCCTTTTCAAGAAATACTTTTTCTGCTGATTCAAGAATTAAATTCTTTTTATCTGCTGACTGACTGGTCATTCATTATTTTAAAATTGATTTTTTTAAAAGTCAAGGGGGTGTATTTTTCGAAAACTTGAAAATGGGTTATTAAGTTAGTAAAATGGAAAAGAATAAAATGGTTGAATTAGAAAAAAATTCTATATTAGGAGGGTTTAAATGCGTATAAAGGCTTTGGTAGTTCTCCTTTCAATCTTTCTTGTCATCCCGCTCTACTCTGTAACAAAGATTGAAAGGCTTGGAGTCCATCCCTTTATGAAAAAAAGGGTAATAACTCCCGAGGATTTAAGAAATATCAAAAAGTACGAAGCGGATCTAAAAGCTGGATTTGAAATGGCTGGTGCTTCAGAGCTTCTTGCTCCATTCATTGAAGAGATTAAAGCAGGAAGAATATGGGATTCAGAGCTTAAGGCTGGAGACACTGTTAAGTGGATGCTCTTTAAGGAAAGGGGCAAAGTCAAGGTTGTGACCGATGGTGAAATCGCAATTAAAAAGCCTATCAAGGCTTACAGGGTAACTTTTTTCAAAGACCTTAAAACCTATGATTTTGTAATTCCCTCGATTTGTGCCAACATTTCATTAATGAATGTTACTGAGCATCCAGCTCCTGAATGCTACCTTGAGGTCTCTCCTGGAAGAATCGAGGTAGGAAACCCTGTTATTCTGGACCTTTGCAAGTCCAAAAACTGGGTTAAGGGTGTAATTAAAGTATCCTTAGGAGGAAAGGAGATCTCAACTGTTGAAGCTACAAAGGATGATTGCAAGAAGACATTCACAGCCAATGAGCCAGGAAATTACAAGTTTGAAGCAACTGTTTACGAAGAGCATGAAATTGCCTCCACAAATCCATGTGTTGCAAGTGTCGAATATTGGAAGAATCTCCCGCCTCAATGTGATCTGAAAGTTTCACCAGAAAAAGTTCTCACAGGGGAGGAAATAACCCTTGATGCTTCTGGTTCCTCAGATCCAGAAGGAAAGCTAAAAGGAGTTAAATTCACAATCAAGTCTGACGGAGTTGTCGAAGAAAAGACAATTTCAGAGCCTCCTTATGTTTACAAATTCAAACCTGCAAAAGCGGGAAGCTACAAAGTTGAACTTGTGGCAATTGATGATCACGATGTAAGCTCTTCAACCTGCGAAGGAAGCTACAATGTTTTAAGAAGAGGATTCTTCCTTGCTGAAACAGGAATTATGTCTCAGGCTGACCCTCGTTTGTTCCTGCCTTTGAGATTCGGCTATCAGTACAGACTAAATCAGAATTACAGAGTTGCAGGAATTCTTGGATATAACATCAAAATTAAAGGGAATAATGATGAAGATGAGTATGGAAATCCTTTCACTGCAGACATTCTCTTCTTCTATCAGCCAGAGAGATTCTTCATAGGAGCTGGAACAGGTTTATGGCTTGTAAAGAATGAAAATAATCTTGATTTTATTGTAAAAGCTGGGTATGAAGTTTACTACACTGATAATCTCGGTGTCTATCTATTCCTTGAGGGAAGAATTCCTTATGTAAACTTTGACGAGAAATCAGACAGAGGTGTTATCCTTTTTGGTGGAGGAGTAAGGTTCTAAGTTAGAGAATTAGAAATCTTAATCCATTAAGGAGGGGTTTAAAGCTCCTCCTTTGCCTTTTTAAAACCACCAAGAAATTTTCCTATTAGGAAGAAAAAGAAAGATATAAGAATTCCCAACAGAACTGACTTGGGCCATTGAGGTAATGAAAGATTCAATCCCCATGCACTTTTAAAATAAGATAAAAGAGAATAGATAAAACCAGAGAAAAGGGAAAGTAAACCTGAAATTTTCAATGGTTCTTTTAAAATCATGGAAAAAATTAAAGGAATAAATAATCCGCAAGCAAGAAACTGGGAAGAAAGGCCAAGGACAAGAAGAATCTCTCTTAAAGGAAGGGAAATAAGAATGGTAAGAAAGGTTGAAATTGCAAGGGAGATTCTTGGGTTTAAGATTTTCTCTTTAAAAATTCCTCTCCATATGTCAGAGGAAAGGGTCATGGCAGATACATTCAAGATTGAATCAAGGGTTGAAATGACAGCTGAAACAATTGCAAGAAAAGCAATAACTCTGGCTGTTTGATTCAATTGTGTTTTTAAAATAAAATTTATTAGCTCAAAGGATGGTTTTTCCCTTAGAACAAATCTTTCAATTATTCCAATAAGAGTTGGTAAAGAAAAAAGCAGAAGGAGAAGGAAGGAGGTTAAAAGGAGGCCAATTTTTGCATCCCTGTCAGATTTTGATGCAACAATTCTCTGCCACACAACAGGGGATATGAACCATGCAATGGTAAAGGAAAGGGTTATTAGAAGATTTCTTCCTAAATCTTTGAAGGGGTTGAAAAAATTAAGGGGGATGGTTTCATTATTTAAAGGATTTTTAGAATGAACAAAAATTACAAAAAGGATTATCAATGTAAGTCCTAAAAAAACCATAAAAAGCTGGAAAAAATCTGTTCTAATAACAGAAAGAAGACCTCCTCTGAAGGAGTAAAGAAAGACAAATGTAACCCCTAATAGAAGAGCAAACTCAAAATCTAAATTTATGAAATTTTTAATAACCTTCCCTAAAGCTATTGCCTGGGATGATGAGAGAAGGAGAAGGTAGAAGAAAATTGTGATTGAAGATACAAGATGGAACAAATCTCCATAGCTATTTTTTAGGATCTCAGGGATTGAAATAAAATTGGACTTTCTTATTTTGTCTGAGAAAATGATAAAAAGGAAAAGGGTCAGAAGGGTTGGAACAATCATTACCCATATTGAGCCAAAGCCTCTCAAGAAGGACTCATCAATCAATACTATAATTGATGTTGCTCCAAACCATGTCGCTGACATAGTCAGAGAAAAGGATTTCCATGAAAGGGATCTCCCTGCAAGGAAATATTCTTTAAAATCTTTACTCCCCTTTCTGATTAAAAAGCCTATTATTAATATAATAATCGAGTAAATAGCAAGGAAGAGATAAAACATCTATTTTTTAAATTCTTCCCTTGAACCAATCTATGGTTATTCTCAGACCCTCTTCAAGTTTAATCTTGGGATTCCATCCAAGAACTTCTCTTGCCCTGCTTATATCAGGGTTTCTCCTGAGAGGGTCATCCTGGGGAAGAGGATAAAACTCAAAGGTTGAAGAAGATTGGGTTAGCTCTTTTATTTTATTTGCAAGCTCAATAATTGTAAATTCTTCAGGATTTCCCAAATTTATAACCATTCCTTCTATCCCATTCTTTACTGACAATCTGTATATCCCATCAACCATATCCTCCACAAAGCAGAAGCTTCTTGTCTGCTTTCCACTTCCATAAATTGGAATCGGCTTTCCTTTCAATGCATTTACTATAAAAGTTGGAATTACTCTCCCATCATCCTTCCTCATTCTTGGTCCATAGGTATTGAAAATCCTTGCTATTCTAATATCAATCTTATGTTCTCTATGATAAGCCATACAGAGAGCTTCGGAGAATCTCTTTGCTTCATCATAAACTGAACGGGGACCTATAGGATTCACTCTTCCCCAGTAATCTTCTCTCTGGGGATGAACCTCTGGATCACCGTAAACTTCTGAGGTAGATGCGAAAACATATCTTGCCTTTTTGTTTTTTGCAAGTCCTAATGTATGAAGGGTACCAAGGGAATCCACCTTCATTGTGTGAATTGGGTGCTCTTCATAATCCTTTGGAGATGCAGGACAGGCAAAATGGAGAATAAGATCAAGCTCTCCATCAACATATATGAAATTTGTAACATCGTATTTGTAAAAAACAAAATCTGGATTAGAAAATAGATGGGCAATATTCTCCTCACAACCTGTAAGAAAGTTATCCATTCCAACAACCTTCCAACCTTCCTTCAAGAATTTCTCAGCAAGATGGGAACCAAGAAAACCAGCTGCTCCTGTAATTAAAACCCTCGGCATTAATACTTCCTTTTAAGATAATTTCCTCTTCCCATACAGTAGTATTCAAAGCCATTTTTTATAACTTCTTCAGGATCAAAGAAGTTCCTTCCATCAATAATTATTGGAGTTTTCATGAGCCCTTTTATTCTCTTTAAATCCAGCTCTTTATATCCCTCCCACTCTGTAACAAGAATCAAAGCCTCAGCTCCATCGCATGCCTCATAGGGAGTATTAACATATTTCAAATTCTCATCCTCTCCTATAATCTTTTTAACATTTGAAATTGCCTTTGGGTCATGAACCTTTAAAATTGCCCCCTCCTTTCTCAAAGCTTCAATTACTTTCAAACTTGGAGCATCCCTTACATCATCAGTGTTAGGTTTAAAAGCTACTCCTAAAATCGCTATAACTTTACCTTTTGGAAGCCAAAGGGCTAACCTGACCTTTTCCATCAACCTTTCAATTCTCTGGGAGTTAATCCTGTCTGTTTCCTTCAAAAGTCCAAAATAAAGTCCGTGCTCCTCTCCAATTTTAAAGAAGGCTCTCACATCCTTTGGGAAACAGCTCCCTCCATAACCAATACCAGCTTTTAAAAATTGGAGACCAATCCTTTTGTCAAGACCTATTCCGTAGGCAACCTTTTCAATGTCAGCACCTGTCTTCTCACAGAGATCAGAAATCATATTTATAAAGGAAATCTTCATGGCAAGGAATGAATTTGATGCGTGTTTAATAATTTCTGCAGTGTTTATATCTGTTACAAGTATTGGGCAGTCAAAATCTTTATAAAGGTTTAGCAAAACCTCTTTCCCTTTATCAGATTCAACACCTATAACTATTCTATCAGGATGGAAGAAATCATTTAGAGCTGAGCCTTCTCTTAAGAACTCAGGGTTTGAGGCAACCTCAAAATTCACATCCCTCTTGGAATAGAGCTTTATTGTCCTTTTTATCCATTGGGAAGTCATTACAGGAACTGTGCTCTTCTCAACTATCAATTTCCATCCATTTAGATTTTCTGCAATTTCCTTTGAAACAGAGGATATTTGAGAAAGATCAGCACTCCCATCCTCAAGGGGAGGAGTTCCAACACAAATAAAAATAATCTCACTCTCCTCCATCCCTTCCTTTATACTATCAGAAAACTTTATCCTTCCTTCATTGAAATTCTTTTTCAAAAGCTCCTCAAGACCTGGTTCGTAAAAGGGAGGTAATCCTTTCTTTAGTAAATCAAGTTTTTCTTTGTCCTTCTCAATCCCTATAACTTTATTTCCAAGTTCAGCAAAACCAACAGCAGTTACAAGTCCAACATAACCAGTCCCAATTATTGTTATATTTTGCATATCAAACTCCTATTTTC
>CAZFCI010000218.1:0-1645 GCA_964517525.1 uncultured Clostridia bacterium
GTTATAAAATTACCCGATTCAATATTTATTGGCATTCCAATTGCAAATCATGGAAATACTTAGATGAAAGAAAATGGAAAGAATTATGTTGGATCAAGAAATTCTATACCAATATGAAGAGACTAAGAAAAAACTAAAAGAGATGACCATTCTTTATGAGATGTTAAAAATGGCTCATTCTCTTCCAAATTTGGATGAAATTTTACATGAGATTATTCTTTATTTAAGAGAATTTTTTGAATGTAACCATTTGATCCTCTATTTATTTAATGAGAAAACAAATAATTTTATTTCATATCCTCTTTCTCAAAATCTTCCAAGTGAAGATCTAAAGGAAATAGAGATTTTTTCAAGAAACGCTCAAATGCTTTTAAGAAATGGATCGGAAGAATCATCACGGTTAGTTTGGAAAACTGAAAATTCAATAACAGAAAAAGGATCATCCATCTTAAAGAAATTTGCTTTACCAATTCTATGTAATGAGAAGTTTCTAGGGGTGATCGCCGGGATAGGGAATTCGCTTTTTTTTGAAGAAAATTTTTCTGTTCTCAAAGTTGTATCAACCCATTTAGCCTCCATTATAGTGAATGCCCGGTCAGAAGAACGATATAGGGCTGTTGTTGAAAATGCCTTAGATGGAGTGATGGTTATTGGAGGAGATGACCGGTTACATTATGTCAACGAAAGATTGGCTCTCCTTTTAGGTTATTCAAGAGAAGAAATGATAGGAAGAGACTTTAAAGAGTTCGTTGGAGAGGAAGGAGAAAAAGTAATTAAAGATCATAGAACTGTAGAGAAGAAGAATGAGGAGGGTCTCTCGACACACGAATTTAGGGTTTTTAAGAGAAATGGTGAGGTCAGAAATATTGAGGCAAGTCTAACTACGATCAGTGCTTCAGAAGGAAATTTAAATACGGTTGTGTTCTTAAAAGATATCACAGAAAAGAAAAAAATGGAGGCCCAAATATTTCAAGCTGAAAAACTTCGTGCAATCGCTGAAATGGCCAGTGGGGTGGCACACGATTTTAATAATGCCTTGTCCATTATTCTTGGGAATATCCAACTACTTCAATTAACGGTTAAAGATCCTGAAATTTTAGAGAACCTTAAAATAATTGAAAAAGTAGCCAAAGATAGTTCCCAAACAGTTCGACGACTCCATGACTTTACGAAGGGAAAACGTTATCAAGAAGTTCAATCCTTAGTTAATATTAATACAATTATAAAAGATGTAATTATAATGACTCAACCAAAATGGAAGGATGAGTCTCAACGAAAAGGAATTTCCATCGACGTAGTTTGTGATTTAAAAGAAATCCCTTTGGCCCATGGAAACGCTTCTGAGTTAAAGGAAGTCATTTCTAACTTAATCTTCAATGCCATAGAAGCGATGCCAAAGGGAGGAAAGATAGATATTGAAACTTTCTCCAATGGGTCCAAGATTTATATTCGAATCTCAGATACAGGGATAGGGATGGACGATGAAACAAAGAAGAGGATCTTTGAACCATTTTATACCACTAAACCCTTCACTCATTCAGGATTAGGATTGAGTATGTCTTATGGAATTATTAAAAGTTGTGGAGGAGATATTGAGGTAGAAAGTCAGGTTGGAGTAGGAACAACTTTTACGATCTCCCTTCCC
>CAZFCI010000219.1:0-29005 GCA_964517525.1 uncultured Clostridia bacterium
AAGGGAAAGAATCCCTTAATTGTATTTAAGAAAGGTGATACATATGAGAATAGAGTCCTTGTGATTAGAAAAAGAAAAATTATTGAGACAATCCCTCCCGCAAATCCGAGGAAGAAACCGAGAAGATAAAAGGGAATTTTAACAAAGGAAAGGCTTGCTCCTACAAGCCTGAGAATTTCAATAATGTCCTTGTAGTAAACAAGGTTTAACCTTATTGTGTTAAAGATTGTAAAGATTGAAGCAACAAAAAGAACAGAACTCAAAAACATCCCTACCAATACAATAATTCTTCCTATATTCCCAACCTGCCTTGAAAGGTCTCCGCTGTTGTAAATTTGAACCACAGATGGAATTTCTCTAAGGGATTTTTCAATTGAGTAAAATTGATTTTTTCTTCCACTATCAATTTTCAATTCAAAGGAAGGAGGGAATGGATTTTCGCTGAGCTCTGAAAGAAGATGGGATAGCTCAGGGAATTTATCTTCAAACTCCTTTTTGGCTGTTTCTCCATCAATAAACCTCCATTCCTTGACATTTACTAAGATTCTTTTTATCTTCTCAATATCTTCAGGTTCAGGGTTTTCCTTCAAGAAGACAACAACAGTCAATTCCGCTGACATCCTTGAAACACCTAAATTTAAGTTGTGATTTATATAAACAAAAAGTCCATAAATGAAAAGGGTAAAGGAAATTAGAGCAGTGGAAAGAAGATTTACAAGGAAATTTCCCTTCAAAAGCTGATGAAATGTCTTAAGGTATACGCTTGGATATGTTAAGTTAATATCTTTCCTCCCCTACTAACTTCCCATTATCAAGAAATATGGTTCTCTTCTTGACTTCTTTTATCAAATCAATATTATGGGTTGCAACCACAACCGTTGTTCCCATCGCATTTATGTTTTTAAAGATTTGCATTATCTCTCGAGTAAGAGCAGGGTCAAGGTTTCCTGTTGGTTCATCCGCAAGGAGAATAATGGGATTGTTGACAATAGCCCTCGCTATTGCTACCCTTTGCTGTTCTCCACCAGAGATGTCGAGGGGGAATTTCCAAACACTATGGTAAAGTCCAAGTAAACTTAGGGTTTTCAAAACTCTTTTCCTAATCTCCTTTTCAGGAATTCCGAGCACCCTCAAGGTTACAGCAACATTATCGTAAACATTCCACTGAGGGATTAAATGAAAATCTTGAAAAACGAGACCAATTGACCTTCTCAAATGATGTATCTTTGAATCAGGAATCTGTTTTACATTCCTTCCATTTACAACCACATTCCCTGATGTTGGAGGTTCTTCCCTCATAATTAGTTTGAGAAATGTTGTTTTTCCTGCTCCCGATGGTCCTGTGATAAAAACAAACTCTCCCTTATCTATAAATACATTTATATCAATTAGGGCATATGCAGGCGGTCTATACTGTTTGTAAACCCTAAAAAACTGTATCATCTTTAAATTCCAAAGACCTCTAAATTTTCCGTAATAGTTTAGTTTTTCCCGAGTTATTGCTTCTCACATCCATTACCCCTCACCCTTACCCTCTCCCACAAGGGGAGAGGGTATAGGAAAAACTTACAAGTCCCAGAAACTGCTCTTGTTGCGTTAGGTTCTCCAGGAAAAAGGTATATTTGGGAAAAACTTACCATTTACAACTTTACTTTTTCTTCTTCAAAAGCTCAAGAACACTCTTCTTTATGTGATTGCCCAAGATTCCGCACTTTTCTAAAAGTTCATTGGGCTTCCCTGATTGAGTGAATGTGTCAGGAACACCAAGAATTTTCTGATAAACTGGATACTCCTGAACAATAACTTCACTTACAGCAGAACCAAGCCCCCCTATTACGGAGTGATCTTCAACAGTCAAGATTGCCCCTGTCTTTTTGGCTGACTCAATTATTAAATCTCTATCAATGGGTTTTATTGTTGACATATTTATCACCCTTACAGAAATCCCTTCCTTTTCAAGCTCCTCTGAAGCTTTTAAGGAATGAAAAAGGGTTATACCAAAAGCTATAATAGTTACATCTGAGCCATCTCTTACAATTTTCCCTTTCCCAATCTCAAATTCATAATTCTCATCAAAAATAACAGGGAATTTAGGTCTTGCAAGCCTAACATAACAGGGTCCATCATGTTCAGCAATCTTTTCAATCACCCTTTTTGTTTCAAAGGAGTCTGCAGGAGCAATCACAGTCATATTAGGAAGGACTCTCATCAAAGCAATATCTTCTGTGGCATGATGGGTTGGTCCATCCTCTCCAACTGTTATTCCTCCATGGGAAGCAACAAGTTTTACATTCAGTTTTGCATAGCAAATAGATTGTCTTATCTGTTCCCATGCTCTCCCAGTTTGAAATATAGCAAAGGTGGATGCAAAAGGAATTAGTCCACTCAGAGCGAGTCCTGCAGCAGTCCCTATCAAGTCCTGCTCAGAAACACCAACATTGAAGAATCTTCCAGGAAATTCCTTAGCAAAGAGGAATGTCCTTGTTGAACCTGAAAGGTCAGCATCGAGAACAACTATTTTTTGATTTTTCCTTCCAAGCTCTACAAGGGTTTCGCCATAAACATCCCTTAAGCTTTTCTCAATTACACTACTCATCCACTCTCTCCAGTTCCAATAAAGCTTTTTCGAGCTCTTCCTTTGTAGGAGAAACACCATGATACTCAACTTTATTTTCCATAAAAGAAACTCCTTTACCTTTGATTGTATGGGCAATAATAACTGTAGGTCTTTCTTTCACTCTATCAGCTCTATTTAGAGCATTTATTATCTCATAAATCTCATGACCATTTATCTCAATTGTGTGCCATCCAAAAGCATCCCACTTCTTTCTAAGAGGCTCTATGGATTTTATATTCTTAACAAATCCATCAATCTGAAGACCATTGTAATCTACAATGGCACAAAGATTATCAATTTTATAATGGGAGGATGTCATAGCAGCTTCCCAAACCTGACCTTCTTGAAGCTCTCCATCTCCCATTAACACATAAACTTTTGATTTTATCCCCCTCAACCTCAATCCGAGAGCAATGCCGTTGGCAACTGAAAGCCCCTGTCCAAGAGAGCCTGTGGACATTTCTACACCAGGAGTTGTCAATCTGTCGGGATGACCCTGAAGGGGCCATTCTATCTTTCTCAAATTCCAGAGCCATTCATAAGGGAAAAAACCAAGCTCAGCGAGGGCTGAGTAAAGAATCGGAGCACAATGCCCTTTTGAAAGAATAAATCTATCCCTCTCCTCCCAATCAGGATTTTTGGGGTCAAGCTTCATTTTGTGAAAGAAAAGAACTGCAATTATATCTGCTGAGGAAAGGGATCCGCCAGGATGTCCTGAGCCAGCAATTGTTAACATTTTCAGAGTGTTTATTCTTAAAATTCGGGCAATGTTCTTAAGTCTTTTAATCTCTTCTGGAGTTACTGAACTCATCGAGAATCTCCTTAACCAATTTTTTTACAATATTTGCATCCGCTTTCCCTTTGCTCCTCTTCATAACCTCACCCATAAAGAATCCAAAAACCTGAGTTTTGCCCTTGAGCCACTCTTCCAGAGGTTTCTGATTTTCTTTCACTACCTCTTCTATCAAAGTCCTGAGAGAGCTTTCATCTAAAAGCCTTCCTCTTTCAGCAATTACTTCCTTCAGCCCTTTCCCCTCCTTTGCCATTATTTGAAGGTAATCCCTTCCAATGTTTCTTGGAATTTTACCCTTTTCAACCTCCAATATGAGTTCAGAAAGGGATGATGGAGAAACTGGGTAGGAGCTTATATCAATGTTATTTTCATTTATATACTTCATAACATCTCCAAGAATCCAGTTGGCAGACTTTTTTGGAATTGATGTTTTCTTCACAACCTCTTCAAAATAATCAGATAGCTCCCTGCTCTGAACCAATGCCTTAGCCTGATCTTCTCCAAGTTCAAAATCTGCCATATATCTTTCAATCTTAGAACTGGGAAGTTCAGGAATTTCCTTCTTTGTTTTTTCTATGAACTCATCAGAGATGAAAAGGGGAGGAAGATCAGGCTCGGGAAAATACCTGTAATCATGAGCTTCCTCTTTGGTTCTCATTACAACTGTCTCCCCTGTTGCTGGGTTGAATGTTCTTGTCTCAAGGATAATTCTTTCTCCGTCAAGAATTTTCCTTTTATGCCTTTCTATTTCGAATTTAAGAGCTAATTTAAGAAATTTAAAGGAATTGATATTTTTTATCTCTGTCCTTGTCCCAAACTCATCTTTTCCCAATTCCTTTAAAGATACATTTGCATCGCATCTGAGATTACCCTCTTCCATATTTCCATCATTTACATCAAGATAAATAAGAGTATTTCTTAAAAGGCTAAAAAATTCTGAAGCTTCTTCAGGTGAAGATATGTCGGGTTTTGTAACAATTTCAACAAGGGGAACTCCTGAGCGGTTGAAATCAATAAGGCTCTTCTCATTAAGACCAGGGGCATCGTGAATCATCTTTCCTGCATCCTCCTCAAGAGTTAATCTTTCTATCCCAATTCTCTTTTTTCTTCCTTCAACGATTATATCAAGATAGCCATCCTCAGCAATAGGAGTCTTGTATTGGGTTATCTGATAGCCCTTTGGAAGATCAGGATAAAAATAATTTTTCCTCGCAAAAAATGAAACATTGTTAATTTTCATATTTAGAGCAATCGCAACCTTTACTGCAAACTCAACAGCTTTCTTATTCAAAACAGGAAGAGCACCTGGCAATCCGAGACAGACAGGACAGACAAGAGTGTTCGGAGGAGCACCAAATTGAATAGGGCAACTGCAGAACAACTTTGTTCTAGTCTTTAATTGAGCATGAATTTCAAGCCCTATTACTGGCTCAAATTCTTTTATAGCTATGTCACTATTTTCAACTCTTTCGGACATTTATCCTTTTGCCTTTAGTCGTCCAGCAAGAAAAAATTATATCATAATTTGCCTTTTATAAAAAAATTCTCTATTTTTAAATTCAAACCCTTCAGGATGAAATTTCTCCCATTCAAGTTTGATGACTTTTCATCGCATATAAGAAGAACTATGGATGTGACTTCTTCAAAGGGAGTTATAGAACCCTTTCTTTTTCCTTTTGGTGAAATACCTTCCTCAAGAATATATGGAGATATCATATTGCATGTAACCCCTGAATTCCTCAAAATTTTTGCAATGGATATAGTTAAAATCAAAAGAGCATTCTTGGAGATTGAGTATGGAATTATCTCTTTAAAGGCAGCCGGCTTTGAAGATTCTGAGAAGCCCATGTTTATTATTCTTCCCCATCTCTTTTTCTTCATTGAGGGAAGAAACTCCCTGATTAAAAGAAAGGGGGTGAGAAGATTTGTCTGAAGAATGTATGACCAATCTTTTAATTCATTTTCGAAGACATTTTTGAAAATTATTGGTCCAAAATTGTTAATCAGAATATCAGGTTCTCCAAAATTTTTCCTCGTCTCATTAATGAATTCTCCAACTCCTTTTTCTGTGCTGAGATCTCCCCATATTAAAACACCATCTCCACCGTCCTCCTTAATCTTTGCTAAAATTTCTTCAGCCCTTTTCTTACCTCTAAAATAATGAATTCCTACTTTAAATTTCTTAGAGAGAGCAATTGCTATCTCCTTTCCAAGCCCCCTGGAGCCTCCTGTTACTAAAGCAAGTTTTTCCATTTACTCAAAAATTTTTTTAACAAAATTGGGAAGGGAAAAGGCAGATATATGGATATCAGTGTTGTAAAATCTAAGTCCTTCTGGTGGCTTTCTCCTTATCTCCTTTATATCGATTCCAGAAGAGCCAACTGTGAAGGACCATATTGTTCCTGGATAACTGATGACAGGAACGAGGTAAATATCTGCATTTTCAAACTTTCTCCTGACAAGATTAAAAAATTCCCTAAGATGTTCTCCATGGAAAATAGGGGAACCTGATTGAGAAACATAAAATCCCTTTTCTGATAAATGGGATAAAACATCATCTATGAAAGTCTCCGTAAAAAGGGAAAGGGAAGGACCAACCGGGTCTGAGGAATCGACAATTATAATGTCAAAAATCTCCCTTGAATTTCTTAAAAATTCAGCTCCATCAGAATTTATAATCTCAACCTTTTCTGACTTAAGAGAATCGGATATATTGGGGAAAAACCTTTTTGAAACTTCTATTACTTCAGGGTCTATTTCGACAAGAATAATTTCTTCCACAGGATATTTGAGAAGTTCTCTAACAGTTCCTCCGTCCCCTCCGCCAATCACAAGGACTTTTTTGGGGTCGGGATGGCTAACCATACATGGATGAGTTATCATCTCATGATATAAAAACTCGTCAAGTTCTGAAAACATAACAAGTCCATCAAGGAGAAGAACCCTCCCTGCACTCTCGGTTTCAATAACTGTTATATGCTGAAATGAGGAAGATTTATCGTAAAGAATTGATGAAGGTTCAAAAAATAACCCAAAATCCTTCCCGTGATACTCCTTTATCTGGGGTTTAGAGGGAGGAATTTCTTCGCTCATGCTTTCCAGAAAAAGGGTTTTTCCTTTGTTATTATTGAAGCAGATTTTATGCTTTCTATAAGATAAACTGGTAAAGAAAATAGAGCTTTATGAATACCTGGGTGATAAAATCTCTGGGAATTTATTCCTCTTTTCTCCATCCTCTCTAAAATCTTTTCTTCTTCAAGATTTAAAGGGTCATATTTTTTCGAAGCATAAACAAATCCCCAGGGCATTCTGAAGGAAAAAACAAATGTCCAGTAAGGTCTGACAATGGGAAAAACATCCTGGAGTGTTTTAGCAATTGATGAGAAGAATTGACAGTAAAATGGGTCTGTGCTTCCAGCCTGAAGGGAAATAATCCCATCATCCTTTAAAACACCATAAATTTTTTGATAGAATTCCTTTGTAAATAGCCCAACAGAAGGTGCATCCTCAACTGGCTCAGAAAGATCCAAAATAACAATGTCAAACTTTTGGTCTATCTTTTCAATGAATTTCTCACCATCCTCAAAATAAATTTTTGCTCTTTTGTCTTTGAATGCTCCTTTAGACCATTCAGGAAGATGCTTCTCACATTCCTCCACAAGCTCTTTATCTATGTCAACCATAATTGCATTCTTGACGCTCCTGTCTTTTAAAACCTCCCTCAATGTAGCTCCCTCTCCTCCTCCAATTATAAGAACATCCGAAGGAGATGGGTGAGTAACAATGGAGGGAAGAACAAGGGATTCGTGAAAAATAAATTCATCAATTTCAGAAGATTGAATCTTTCCATTCAAAAAAAGAGTTTTTCCAAAAATTTCAAGCTCTACAATGTCAATCTTCTGAAATTTCGTGAAAAAAGATGTTATTATCCTCTTTACTTTGAAGGAGTGTAACTGATTTTTAGTAAAGCTCTCTAAAAACCATAAACCATCGTCACTCATACAGGTTCAACCATGGGAGCAACCCTTTTGACGGATTTTGAGTCAGGCTTTGAGTAAAAGACGCCTCTCTTAATTTCGACAAGGTTGAAGGAGCTGGGTTTGAGAGCACCTTTAAGGACCTCAATTGCCTTCTCAATCATAACATCTTCAGAGCAGTAGAAGAAATCAATGGCAGCGTAGGAATACTCGGGCCAGGTGTGGATGGTATAATGGGATTCTTCAATTACAACAACTCCAGAAACACCGAAAGGCTTGAATTGGTGAAAAAAAGTTTTAACAATCTTTGCTCTGCTTTTAACGGCTGACTCGTTCATTACTCTTTCAATCTTATCTTTGTCCTTTAACATCTCAGGATCGCACCCAAACATTTCCATCAAAATATGGGTTCCCAGAGTTTTTTTCACCTCCTTCTTACCTCCTAAATTTAATTTTCCTAATGATCATGACAGTATCTCATAACGACTCCTAAGAAAATATAATATACTTCCAAAAACCCAATGTCAACATTTTTGATTTTTGGGGTCGGGTCTTTATTTTTTAGTATAATGCTGAAAACCTTTGTCAGTATTGAGCATTAGAAACCTAAAATTTAAAATGACTCCTATCTGAATCTTTCAAAATCTCTGGCAATGGAAATATTATCCCTATTAATTGGAACATAAACTTCATCCCCTACATCCACATCCTCTAAATTAACAATAACTTTTATATAATTATCAGTAAGAACTTCTGCTTTCCCTCCAAATTTTTTTATAACGATTCCAGGAAGTTTTTCGCCTTCAAACCGAGAATAAAATTCTCTTCTCTTTTTAAGGGAAAGCTCTCTCAAAGTCTTAGCTCTCTCCTTTTTTACATTATCTGGAATCCAGGGCATTGAAAAGGCTAATGTTCCCTCTCTCGGAGAGAAAGGAAAAACATGAAGATAATTTACAGGAGAATTTTTTAAAAAGTTATAGGTTTTCTCAAACTCATTTTCACTCTCATAGGGAAATCCGACAATTATGTCAGCTCCAATGCATGCGTTAGGGAATTTTTCCCTTAAAAATTTTAAAATCTGGGTGTACATTTCGCTGTTCCCTTTCCTGTTCATCCTTTTAAGGACCTCATCTGAACAGCTTTGAAGGGAGAGATGGAAGTGAGAAGCAATTTTAGAAATTTCTAAAAGACTTTTCAGGAAAGAATCATTTAAAAATCTTGGATCCAAGGAGCTAAGTCTTATTCTTTTTAGCCCCTCTATTTCATCCAATCTTTTTAACAAATGAGATAGTTTCTTTCTTGGTTTCAGATCAAGTCCCCAGGAGTTAAGATGTGTCCCCGCTATAACTATCTCTTTAAATCCTTTATTTACAAGATTTTTCACTCTCTCAATTATTTTTTCTTCCTCAGTAGATCTTGAGCCCCCCCTTACATAAGGCACAATACAAAATGAACAATTAAAATTGCATCCCTCTTGAATTTTTATATTTGCCCTTGCTCTAATTTTTACATTCTCAGAATCTCGATATTTCCCAAATCTCTCGATTATTTTCAGGGGAATCTCTCCTTTCATCCAATTTTCTATTACTAAAAAATCATTTTCTGACCTGAGAGAATCTGTGAGACAACCTGTAAGGATTACAAATTTGTAGGTGTTTTTCTTTTTAATTTTGTTTAATATTCTTCTCACCTCATTCTCAGCATTTCTTGTAAGGACGCATGAATTCAAAATTAAAATATCAGCTTCATTATGATTGGATGTATAGACATATCCGAAATTCGAAAGAGTTTCATTCCATTCCATTGCCTCCGCTAAATTTGTCCTGCATCCAAAATTTTTTATTGAAAACCTCATTCTGAAACTTTTCTCCCTATATCCCGCCTGAAAAACATTCCTTCAAAATTTATGGTCTCTATAGCATTGTAAATTGAATTCATACATGAAGAAAGGCTTGAGCCTGTCGAACAAACATTCAAAACCCTACCACCGGAGGTTACTATATTTTCATTAACTCTTTTTGTTCCTCCGTGAAAAACAACCAACCCTGGAAATTTGTGGATGTTTTCAAGCCCTGATATAACTTTTCCTGTCTCATAATTTCCTGGATAGCCCCTTGAAGCAAGAACCACACAAGCCGAAGGTCTCTTGCTCCATTTTGGTTTATAATTTTTAAGATTTCCCTTTTCAGCAGATAGAAGAAGCTCAAGCAAGTCTGACTCCATTCTTAATAGGACCACCTGGGTCTCAGGATCTCCAAATCTACAATTGAACTCCAAAACTTTTATCCCCTTCTTTGTTAGCATAAGCCCTGCGTAAAGGATACCTTTGTATCTTCTATCCTCTTGCTTCAAGCCTTCAAGGGTAGGAATTATCACATTCTCCATTATCTCCTTAGCTAGGGCTCTTCTGATGGATGGGGATGGAGAAATGGCTCCCATCCCTCCTGTGTTTGGTCCTTGATCACCATCAAAAGCCTTTTTATAATCCATCGAGGAAGCAAGAGGGATTGCATGATATCCATCAGTAACAACCATAAATGTGATCTCCTCACCCCTTAAAAACTCCTCTACTATAATCCTTTCACCCGCAACACCAAAAATTTTCTCCCTCATTATTGAATTTATAGCCTGTTCTGCTTCTCCAGGGTCTTTACAAATAATACTACCTTTCCCTCCTGCAAGCCCATCTGCTTTTATAACAAGGGGGTAATCCAGTAACCCAGAATTTACCAAACCTTCTGCCTCAGGTGCCGAATTCGCCACAAAGTATTTTGCAGTGGGAATTTTGTGCCTTTTCATAAAATCTTTTGCGAAAACTTTACTCCCTTCTATTTCTGCGGCAGATTTGTTTGGTCCAAATATTTTTAACCCTCTCCTCTCAAACTCGTCTACAATTCCAAGGGTGAGGGGTAACTCAGGACCTACAATTGTGAAATCCACTCTTTCCTGTTCGGCAATGTCTGCAAGAGAAACAATATCAGTCAAATTTATCTGAAATGTCTTTGCTATCTCTGCTATACCTGCATTTCCTGGAGCAACTATAATCTCATCTACAAGAGGACTTCTTGAAATTTTCCAGGCAATGGCATGCTCTCTTGCGCCAGAGCCAACAACCATAACTTTCATTTTATCCTCCTGATAATTTATATTTTATCTTAAAAGGGCATTCTACGAAAAGATTTAAATCTAAGTTCGACAACCTTCAAAATAGCTTCAAAAACTATTTTCCTTGACATTTTTGATTTTCCCCTTTCCCTTTCATAAAAAATTATTGGGAGCTCTTTAATTTTAAAACCTTTCTTCCATGCTCTCCAAACATTTTCAATCTGAAAGGAATAACCCTCTGAGGAGAGGGTCTCGGGTTTTATGGCTTTGAGAACCTCTATTCTAAAACATTTAAACCCAGCTGTTGAATCCTTGAAAGGGAAACCGAGAATAAATCTTGAGTAAATATTCCCAAACCTGCTTATCAGTTCCCTTATCCAGCTCCAGTTCTTTACTCCTCCACCCTTCACATATCTTGAACCGATTACCAAGTCATAATCCTTCGCCAGTTCAAGAAATAAAGGCAGATACTCAGGTCTGTGGGAAAGGTCTGCATCCATCTCGAAAACATGGGAATACCCATTCCTTATTGCAAAATTAAACCCTTCTACATAAGCTCTCCCAAGCCCCATTTTCTTTTCTCTCTCTATCAGCTTTATTCTTTCATCCTCTTTTTGAAGCTCTCTTATTTCATCTGCTGTTCCATCAGGAGAACCATCGTCAATAAAAAGAATGTTTACATTATAATCTTTCAAAGAAGAAAAAATACCATTTACGAGAGGCTTTATATTTTCCCTTTCGTTGTAAGTAGGAACAATGATAAGAACTTTTTCAGGCAATCCTTTTCATCCTCAAATAGAGTAAAGAGAATATTATAACAAAATATGCAATTGTTATCACTGAAATTTCCATAAATTTCTCATATGCATTTCTACCCATTAGATCAAAGATGGAAAAGCCAATTGTAAAGAAAGAAATTGCTATTAGAATCTTTAAAGGAATAGGAAGTTCCTTATAAAAATTTATTAAAATCATTAAGGAAGGAAGGGACAAGAGGAACACATAGTCCCATCCCTGAGGAGATAGAAGGGGGATGAAAGTCAGAATCAATGAGATTTCAAGAGGCTCAGGTGATTTTAGAATTTTCCCCTTAAAAATTGAAAGGATAAAAGCTAAAAAAATGATTGAAATTGTAAAAATGGAAAGGGTGGATGAAAGTTTTCCAATACCAAACCATTTTGAAAACATACCCATTATGGAAACATTATCATTGGATATAAGAAGATGGGGAGTGGAGGAAAGAATAGTTTTCAGCCAATCGTTAACAAGTCGCAAATTACCTTTTAGTCCATATACAATAGAAGGAAGGATAAAAAATAAAAGAATCAGAAAGGACAAATAAAAAAAGGTCTTGAATTTTTTCTTCAATAAAAGATATGGTATAGAAATAGCAGAATATGGCTTTAAAACAAAGGAGAGGGAAAGGAATAATCCTGAGAGAAATTCTTTTTTGGAATTGAGAAAGTCAAGACCAATTAAAAATAGTGTTCCCATAAAAATATTTGTCTGACCAAGATCAAGCTCTCGGGCAATGAATTTTAATAAAGTTAGCCCTGAAACAATAAGGATTATCCAGGTTTTAACTTTTTTCTCAGGGATGATTTTAAAGGAAAAGTGGAAGAATAAAAAAACAAATATAACTGAAAGAAAATACCAGATAGCTTTTGAAAAAGGAAGAGGAAAAAAGGAGAAGGGAAAAGCCAAAAAAGAAAAGAAGGGTATATATTTCAATACATAATGACCATCTTCAGGCATATAAAGATTCTGAACTGAGGTAAGTCTTTTCCCTGATTTCCAGTAGACTTCAAAATCTACCATGTTGTATCTTATTTTAAGAAAGAAGGAAAAGAATAAAAAAATAAATAAAAGAGCAACTAAGAGAGGCTTTCTCAAATGGATATTCTCCTAAAAATTATTTTTTAGCTCTTTCGTTAATGAATTTTATTATTTCTTCCGTTGATGTCCCTGGAAGAAATATCTCACTCACACCGACAGACTTAAGAAAAGGAATATCCACATCAGGTATTATTCCACCGACAAGAACAAGGACATCCATCATCCCTTTTTGTTTCAGGAGTTCCATTATCCTTGGAATAAGAGCATTGTGAGCACCTGAGAGTATAGACAACCCAATAACATCCACATCTTCCTGGAGAGCAGTGTTAACTATCTGTTCTGGAGTCTGTCTTAAACCTGTATAAATAACCTCGAAACCAGCATCTCTCAAAGCTCTCGCAACAACTTTTGCTCCTCTATCATGGCCATCAAGCCCTGGTTTTGCTACTAAAATTCTTATTTTTCTCTTACTCATTGGAAACTCCTTTCAAAATTGAACAGGCTCCTGATATGTGCCCCACATCTCCCTCAATGTGTCCATAATCTCTCCAAGGGTGCAGTATGCCTTTACACAATCGAGGATGTAGGGCATAAGATTTTCATCGTCAGAAACAGCCTTCTTCAGATTGGAAAGAGTCTCTTTAACCCTTGAGGAATTCCTCTCTTTTTTAACCTCTCTTAGCCTCTGGAGTTGTTTTTCTGCAACTGATTCATCTATATAAAGAATGGGTATCTTTTCCTTCTCCTCCATAACAAATTCATTGACTCCAACAATTATTTTCTCTTTTCTCTCCACTGCCTTCTGATACCAATAAGAACTTTCCTGAATCTCCCTTTGAGGGTATCCAAGCTCAATAGCTTTAACCATCCCTCCCATCTCATCAATCTTTCTTATATATTCCCATGCATCTTCTTCAATACTATTTGTTAATGATTCCACAAAATAAGACCCTCCTAAAGGATCTACAGTATTTGCAACTCCACTTTCATAGGCAAGAATTTGCTGGGTTCTTAGAGCAATTGTAACAGCTTGTTCTGAAGGTAGAGCGTATGTTTCATCCATCGAGTTTGTGTGCAAGGATTGTGTTCCACCAAGAACTGCTGCAAGAGCTTGAATTGCAACTCTAACAATGTTGTTGTATGGTTGTTGAGCCATTAGAGAGACCCCTGATGTCTGAGTGTGGAATCTGAGCCACCAAGATCTTGAATTCTTTGCTTTGAACCTCTCCCTCATAATTTTTGCCCACATTCTTCTTGCTGCTCTGAACTTTGCTATCTCCTCAAAGAAATCATTGTGGGAATTGAAGAAGAAGGATAGACGGGGAGCAAATTCATCCACATCAAGCCCCCTTTTAATAGCCCATTCTACATACTCAATCCCATCCCTTAAAGTGAAAGCAAGCTCTTGAACAGCAGTCGCCCCAGCCTCTCTTATATGATAACCAGAAATTGATATTGTATTCCAGAGAGGAACTTCCTTTGAGCCGTATTCAAAAGTATCAATTACAAGCTTCATTGATGGATTTGGTGGGAAAACATACTCTTTCTGAGCAATATACTCCTTAAGGATATCATTCTGGATTGTTCCCCTTAGCATATTTTTAGGGACCCCCTGTTTCTCACCCACTGCAATATACATTGCCCACAGAACAGCTGCTGGAGCATTTATAGTCATTGATGTTGAAATCTTGTCGAGAGGGATTCCATCAAAGAGAATCTCCATATCCCTCAATGTATAGACTGCAACTCCGCACTTTCCAATCTCACCTTTGGCAAGGGGATGATCTCCGTCAACCCCCATCAAGGTTGGAAGGTCAAAAGCTACCGAAAGCCCTGTCTGGCCCTGAGATAAAAGATATTTGTATCGCTTGTTTGTATCTTCAGGAGTTCCAAATCCTGAAAATTGCCTCATTGTCCAGAGTTTACCCCTGTAAAGGGTGGGATGAATACCCCTTGTAAAGGGGTACTCTCCTGGAAAACCAAGCTCACTCATATAATCAAAATTACCAAGATCTGAAGGGGTATAAAGCCTTGCAATCTTTCTTCCTGAGACAGTTGTGAATTCATTTAGTCGTTCGGGAGCGTTAGAAAGATAAGGAAGAAGGGTTTCCTTCTCCCACCTTTCCTTTTCCTTTTTAATGTCATTTCCCATATAAACCCTCCCTCATCTAAAAATTTTATGCAAATATTTCCTGATAGTCAAAATTACCAATTAAATCAATAAAAGGAAAGCCTGCTATTCTTTTAAGGAAAAAATTGACAATCCAAAAATTTGATTTAATAATAATAATGATAAATAATAGAACTTGATAGAGGGAGGATTGACAAATTCTGAAAAAGATAAATTCGGTGAGGAGAAGATGCAAAATCCTGGTGAAATTTTAAAAGAGAAGAGAATTGAAAAAGGATTGAGTCTGAGAGAGGTTTCTGATGAGATAAAAATATCACCTTCTTTCCTCGAAGCAATTGAAAACAGCAATCTTCATTACCTCCCAGGAGGCTTTTTTGTAAGAAACTTTATCAGAACCTATGCCCGTTTCCTTGGGCTTAATGAGGAGGAAATCCTGAGAGCCTTTAATCTCTTACAGGAACCAGCTGAAAATAAATATGAAAAAAAATTGGAAAGAAAAAGCTTTCTCCCATTACTTCTTTACGCTCTTGCTGGTATTTTTATTCTCTTCATGGTATTCCTTATGAAAAACGAGCCCCGAAAGAGAGAAGAACCTCCCAACAAAGTGACAAACATTTCTATCTCAGAACCAAAACCAGCAGAAGTTAAAACTGAAGAGGTAAAACCAGAGAGGATAGAAATTATAATAGAAGCAATTGAGGACACATGGGTAGAAGGAGACCTTGATAAAAAGAAAGTTCTTTATAAAATAATTAATAAAGGAGAGAAAATTAAACTTAATGGGAAGGAATTTGTTTTCAATGCAATAGGTAAACCTGAAGGAATTATTGTTTTTATAAATGGATATGAGAGCATTCCGCTGGGAGAGCCTGGGAAAGTTGCTAAAAATATAAGAATTGATATAAAAAATTTCAGGAATTTTATAAAAAAATGATATTTGCAAGTGCTAATCCAATTACAAAACAAATTCTCGATGGTATTGCAACCGAAGAAGCCATAAACATGGTTTTGGAAAGAGTTGCCCCTCTATCCTATTTTGAACTCCTTGAGATTGCAATATTTCTTTCAGATAAGCAGGAATATTCAAAGAAAGCCCTCTCTTTAATCCCAGTAATACCCTATACTTCACTAATTTCCTATGTAGAAAGAAGAGAGGCAGATGCAAAAGTTCTTGAATTTTTAACATATACAGCTCTTTCTGAAGGTAAGAGTGAGCTAATTGAAAAAATAATTAAAAACCCAAATACTCCTTTATCTTCCTTGCTCGTTATAGCAGAAAATGGCTCCTCCCAGGATCTCGAAATTCTAATATCCACCCAGATAAAACTCATAGCCTTCCCTGAGCTTTTAGAGACTGCAAAAAAGAATAAAAATCTCACACCATTTCTTTCGGCAAAGCTTCGAGAAATCGAGGAAGAATTCTTTATAAAAGTAGAACCTGAAGAGAAAAAGGAGGAAAAACTTGAGGGAGCTCCTGATCCAGAGTCGCTGACCGAAGATGTGCTCAATCCTGAAATATTACCCTCTGATTTTGTCGAAATTCTCGAGCCAGAAGAAAAAGGAGCAACTCCAAAAGAAAAATATGCCACCTGGTATAGACTCTCACTGATGACTACATCAGAGAAGATAAAGGTGGCACTGCTCGGAGATAGAAACGAAAGAAACATCCTGATTAGAGACCCCAATAGAATAGTAGCTCTATCAGTTCTGGAAAACCCTAAAGTGACAGAGAGCGAAATTGAATCAATTGCAAAGATGAGAAATGTATCGGATGAGGTTCTGAAAAAGATAGGGAGCACAAGGGAATGGATTAAAAATTATCAAATCGCCTGCGCCCTTGTTAAAAACCCAAAAACTCCTGTCCATGTTTCCTTAGCTCTGCTCGGAAGACTGCTTCCTAAGGATCTTAGGGATGCATCTATGAGCAGAGAGCTTCCAGAAGTTATAAGAAACACAGCGAAGAGGCTCCTGAATGAAAAAACTTAAAAATTTAATTATAATAAGAAATGATGAGGACATTTAAAGTATTGCTTCCAATTGCAGTGTTTCTATCTTATAGCCTTTTTCCCGCTGAGATCTCCAACATAAATGTCAGTTTCAAAGAGGATGACATAATTCTTTCCTTCAGAGCAGATGAGGTTTTCGTAAGGGATGTGGAAAGTAGAATAAAAAGTGGACTTGAGGTTGTTTTTAGATATGAAATATGCATAAAAAAACCAAGAAGATTTTTGGGTGATCCTGTACTTTTTAGAAAAACCCTGACCACCCATGTGCAGTATGACCCTTTCAAAAATCAATACAAGTTATTGAAGAAAATTGACGACAAAGTCATTGAAACAAAAATGACAGACTCTGAAAAGGAAATGAGGCTCTGGATGACATCATTTTCTAATATGAAATTTCTTCTCCTATCAGTTTTAAAAAAAGGCTCTAAATATTACATTGCAATAAGAGGAGACTTCCTCTCTTCCTCATTTTTCTTCCTCATACCAACCGGAGTAAAGGCTGACTGGAAAAAGAAAGATTTTGTATTTGAAGGTTAGCTTATGGAACCCAACATTTCTTCAAAAAAGAAGGGTAGAAGGCTTTCAATTTTGGGTATACTAATTCTTTTTTTCATTTTAATCTTTATAGAAATCTTTCTTCAGGGTTCGAAAAGACTCTCCATTCCTTTCATTTTGGATTCAACAATGAGTCATCTTCTCTTCAATGTTGTTTTTATCCTTATTGTAATAATAATATTTGTCCTTGGTAGGAATCTAATAAAGCTTTACCTTGAAAGAAGGAAAGGAATTCTTGGTTCCCATTTTAAAACCCAGTTAATGCTTTTTTTTATAGGATTTTCAATAATTCCTACAATCCTTATGTTCATTTTCGCCTCTGATCTAATCTCAAGAAACATCGAAACATGGTTTACTTCTCCAATAGATGAAGTTATGATTAATTCAAAAATAATTGGAGAGGCAATCTACAAAAGAATTGAAGAAGACTCTTATAAATTCTCGGAAATTTTGCTTTCCGAGATAAAAAAGAGATCTTTATACTCTCCAGTCAATAGACTCGAATTCCAGGAATTTCTAAAGGAAAGAATGGCTCTTTATAAGCTTGATTTTATAAACTGTTTCATAAACAAGCAGGAGATTGTAAGTCTTGCCAATGCAAACCTTCCTCTGATTGAGTGGATAGATATTCCTGAGGACATTATAAGGAGCGTTATGAAAGAGGGTAGGAAAAGATGGATAAATGATCTGGGAAAGGGCGAATTAATAAGGTGCGGTCTCTCTACTGACCTTGAAGGTATTGGAAAATTGACAATATTCACGGGAATTTACCTTGAAGAAGGTTATAGTAACCCTCTAAAAAAAATATCCTCATCAGTTCTTAGATATCAACAAATGAAGCTCTACAAGGATCCCACAAGAACTTCTTATCTCTTGATTCTTTTATTTGTTGCATCCCTTCTAATTTTCTCTGCAAGCTGGCTCGGTATTCATCTTGCAAGAACGATTACAACTCCAGTAGAAAAACTTGCAAGAGCTACAGAGGAAATTTCAAAGGGAAACCTTGAGATTGAGGTCGAACCACCCTCTTCAGGGGAGATCAGGTTACTTACTGAATCTTTCAATAGAATGGTCAAAGAGCTTAAAGAGAATCAAGAAATTCTTTTCCAGAAAACAAAGGAACTTGAAAACAGAGCACAGTTTATTGAAACAGTTCTTGCAAATGTTCCCGCAGGAGTTATAACAATTGATGAAAAAGGGTTATTATCCTCAGCAAATTCTGCCTCTTTGAAAATGCTAAATCTTCCCCACAATGTAATTGGCAAAGAATTCAGGGAGGTTTTTGGAAGTGCTCCCTATGAAGACATAAAAAATTACATAGATAAAACATTTAAAGGAAGATATAAAATATCTGAAAAAGAAGTAATAATCCAGATGGATGGGAAAACCTTCACCTTTGCAGTCAACATAACTCCCTTTACAGACACCTCGGGTAATTTTCTTGGAATAATAATGGTTCTTGAAGATTTGACTCAGTTTGTAATGATGCAAAAAATTGCTGCATGGAGAGAAATTGCCCAGAGAGTAGCTCATGAAATAAAGAATCCCCTTACACCAATCCAGCTCTCTGCTGAAAGAATATTAAAGAATATCGAGAAGAAAGAAAAACCTGATAGGGAAATAATTGAAGAAGGCGCAAAAACAATTTTAAGAGAGACAACTACAATAAAAACTCTGGTTTCTGAATTCTCTAAATTTGCAAGAATGCCCTCCGCCCAATTCTCCTCAGTGAATATTGCTGAGCTAATTAAAGATGTCTCTTCCCTTTACAGGGAAACCTTTAAGGATGTAGAGTTCATTTTAGAAATTGACCCTGAAACCCCGGAAGAAATATCTGCGGATCCTGATCAGATGAAAAGGGCACTAATAAACATTGTTGAGAATGCAATAGAAGCAATGAATGGGAACGGAAAAATCTGGATTGCAACCCATTTCAAAAAAGAAAATTCAAGATTAACAATTGAAATTGCTGATAATGGTCCTGGAATTCCTGCCTCTAACAGGGATAAACTCTTTCTTCCTTATTTCTCAACAAAGAAGAAGGGAAGAGGATTGGGCTTAACAATTGTCAATGAAATAGTCAATGAGCATAAAGGATACCTCCACATTGAGGACAACAAACCTACAGGAACAAAATTCTTCATTGAGATACCAGTATGAATGAAGGAAAGATTTTATTAATAGACGATGAAAAGAGTGTAAGAGATTCATTAAGGGGAGTTCTTGAGGATGAAGGTTATGAAGTAAGGGAAGCTGAAAGTGGAGAATCTGCTCTTGAATTAATTAAGAAAGAAAGATTTGATGTTATTTTCCTTGATGTCTGGTTACCAGGAATCGATGGAATTGATGTCCTGATTAAGTTGAAAGAAAGGGAGGATTCTACTCCTGTTATAATGATTTCCGGTCATGCCAATATTGAAACAGCTGTTAAAGCAACAAAAATTGGTGCCTATGATTTCCTGGAAAAACCCCTCTCATCTGAAAGAGTTCTATTAACAATTAAAAATGCTCTTAAACAGAAAAAACTTGAAGAAGAAAATGTCCTTTTGAAAGAGAAGGTTAAGGATAAGTATAGGCTAATAGGAGAAAGTAGAGCAATAAAAGAGATTAAAAAACTTATTGAGGATATAGCACCAACAAACGGAAGAGTTTTAATAACTGGAGAGAATGGAACAGGAAAAGAACTTGTCGCAAGGCTTATTCATGAAAAGAGTTTGAGAAGGCACAGGAGATTCGCTGAGATAAATTGTGCAGCAATACCAGATGAACTAATTGAATCCGAGCTTTTTGGGTATGTAAAAGGAGCATTTACAAATGCCCTAAAAGATAAAAAGGGTAAATTCCTTCTTGCTGATGGGGGAACATTATTTTTAGACGAAATCGGTGATATGAGTTTAAAGACCCAGGCAAAGGTTTTGAGGGTTATTGAGGAGCAAAAATTTGAACCTCTTGGGAGCACAGAATCAATATCCATTGACACAAGAATTATTACTGCAACAAATAAAAACCTTGAAATAGAGATTCAAAGAGGCACCTTCAGAGAGGACCTTTATTTCAGAATAAATGTAATTCCTATTTATGTCCCACCCCTAAGGGAAAGGAAGGAGGATATTCCATTACTTGCGAAACATTTCCTTGAAGAGTTTTCAGAAGAGTATGGAAGGAAACCAAGGGAATTCACAAATGATGCAATTGAAAAATTGACGAGATACTCCTGGCCTGGAAATGTTAGGGAATTAAAGAATCTTATTGAGAGACTTGTAATAATAGTGAAGGGTGACAAAATAACAGAAAAGGATATCCCTGTTCTGGTCGAAGGAAAGAAGGTTGTTGAGAATCTACTGGATCTACCCTATGCAGAAGCAAAGGAAGTTTTTGAAAAAACCTTAATTCTAAAGCATCTTAGAGACAACAACTGGAACATTGTCAAAACAGCCCAGTCTCTGGGAATGGAAAGAACGACCCTGTATAAAAAAATGAAAGCTTTAGGAATCTCTCAGGAAGAAAAACAGGATTAATATGAAAAAAACCTTTTTATTCTTCTTTTTCCTTTGTTTAACTTTCAGCTATTCAGAAGAAATAAAGTTGAAAAATGAATATCCTATCAGACCTGTAAACTTCTGGGAAGTGAAAGTCGAGGATAAATTTTGGAAGCCGAGACTTGAAGTTAATAGAAATATTACTATCCCATATCTTTTAAAAATGAATGAAGAAACTGGTAGAGTTGACAATTTCAGGATCGCAGGTGGTCTTAAAAAAGGAAGGCACATCGGGAAAAGATTTAATGATTCTGATGTTTTCAAAGCAATTGAAGCTGCTTGTTATTCTTTGAAATCTTTTCCAGATCCTGTACTCAAAAAACAAGTCGACGAACTTATTTTTATTATTGGTAAGGCCCAGGAGCCTGATGGCTACATTTTTACAGCCCGCACAATTGATCCCAATAATCCAGCTCCAGGTTCTGGAAAAGAAAGATGGTCAAATCTTCTTGTAAGCCACGAATTGTATAATATGGGACATTTATATGAGGCAGCAGTAGCTCACTTTTGGGCAACAGGGGAGAAAAGTTTGCTAAATATTGCTATTAAGAATGCGGAGCTTCTCCTGAAAACCTTTGGACCCGACAAAAAAAGAGCTTTCCCAGGACATCAGGAAATTGAGATTGGTCTTGCAAAACTTTACAGAGTAACCGCGAATAAAAATTATCTCAAACTCGCAAAATTCTTCCTCGATGAAAGGGGACACTATCAAGGTGGTGAAGTCTATCCTGAAGACTCCCCATTTCGAATCTACAATTTGAGAGAGTACTGCCAGAATCATAAGCCAGTTCTTGAACAGGAAGAAGCAGTAGGTCATGCAGTTAGAGCAACTTATATGTACAGTGGAATGCTCGATGTTGGAGTTCTTGGTGGATGGATGGAATATGCAGAAGCAAGCAAAAGATTGTGGAAAAATGTTGTGGAAAAGAAGATTTATCTAACAGGAGGAATTGGTTCAAAAGGAGAATACGAAGCCTTCGGAGAGAATTATGAACTCCCCAATGAAGATGCTTATGCTGAGACATGCGCTTCAGTAGGAAATATCCTCTGGAATCAGAGACTTTTCCAACTTGAAGGGGATGGGAAATACATAGATGTTCTTGAGAGAATTCTTTATAATGGTTTTCTCTCAGGAGTTTCCTTGTCAGGAGATAAGTTTTTCTATCAGAATCCTTTAGCATCAAAGGGAGAGCTTGAAAGGAGTAGCTGGTTTGAAGTGGCTTGCTGTCCTTCCAATTTGGCAAGGCTACTTGCTTCATTTCCCCAGTTTATCTATGCAACTTCAGAGGATGGGATTTTTGTCAATCTTTTTGTTGGATCCAGAGCAAACTTAAAATCCAAAGATTGCAACATTGAACTTTCTCAGAAGACAAATTATCCATGGGAGGGCTCTGTTAAAATTAGAATAAATCCTTCTTCTGAAAAGGAGTTTAAAATCTTTATAAGAATCCCTGGATGGGCACTTGGAAAAACCATTCCGAGCAATCTTTACAGCTATCTGGATAAAAAAGATGGGAATGTCTCTGTTAAATTGAATGGAAAAATAATCCCTCTAAAACTGGAAAAAGGTTATTTGAAAATAAAAAGAAAATGGAAGAAAGGAGACTCAATAGAGATTAAATTCCATATGCCCATTAGAAGGGTTTTAGCCCACGAGAATATTTTAGAGAATAGGGGAAAGGTGGCAATTGAGCGTGGACCTCTTGTATTCTGTGCAGAAGGAATTGATAATGGTAGAAATGCCCTCAAGCTTGCAATACCAGATTCTTCACAGCTGATTTCTCATTTCAGAAAAGAAATTTTGAAAGGTGTTTTAGTAATTGAGGGCAATGGATTTTTGCTGGATGAAAGAGGAGAAAAAAATATAGAACAGAGAATCTTTCTTGTCCCATATTTTTCATGGGCTAACAGAGGGAAGGGGGAGATGGCAGTATGGCTTTTCAGAAAAAATTAATACTATTTCTTTGGAAAACCTACTGTCTGGGCAAGAATTATATGCTGGTCAGTTCTTAGCTTCATTGCCTTTGAAAGCTCCTCTCGGTTAATTGAGGCTCTCACAACTGTTGAAAGTCCTTCTGAAGCACAGAAAAGATAGACATTCTGAGATATGAATCCAGTGTGGGCTGCAGAGTAAAATCTTTTGTCTTCATCAGTTCCTCGAGGAATTTTTGAAAAATCGCCAACATATATAAGATTAATTGGCGCAGTCTTTACAAAATCCTGAGTTCCTGTAAGAGTTCTTATGTCTTCCTTTACAATTTGAATTAGGGCGTGTTCCTTTGCATCGTATAAAAAGAGTCCATCCGCTGTTGCAACATAAATGTCGATATTCTGCCAGTTCACCGCTGATGGAGCGGTCCTCTTACCAGATTCAGGACGATTTATTCCATATGCAGCCCAGAGAAGGTTTGAGAGGGTTTGAAGAGGAAGCTTTTCTGAGCTAAACTCCCTACTGCTCTGTCTCAACTTTAAGCATTGCATAAGGGGTTTCCCTCCTTCGGTCTGGGGAGGAGGGAGTTTTACAGTCTCCTTTTCTTCGCCTGAAAACTGGCTTATCAGAAGAAAACAAATAAACAAAATAGTTAACGGTGTTAAATTATTCCTCATCATTGACCTCCCATTTAAATATTTCCTTTCTAATTTTACAAAAAAGCCTCTGATATATCCATTACTATTACATCCTCTATCCCTTTGTCCTTTAATGCATCTCTGAGCATTATCTTGCAGAAGGGACATGCTGTAAATAAATTCTTCTCCTTAGAGGATATTACTTCATCAGCCCTCATATGATTTATCCTTTTCCCTATTTTCTCCTCTGTCCAGAATAGAGCTCCTCCTGCTCCACAGCATAAGGAATGGACTTTACTGTGTCTTAGTTCTTTAACCTTTATCCCTGAGATTGAGAGTATCCTTCTTGGTTCATCATATTTATCGTTGTGCCTTCCAAGATAGCACGGATCGTGGAATGCTCCTGATTCAAATTTGGATGTTAAAGATAATTTCCCTTCATCCAAAAGTCTCTCTATAAACTCTGTATGATGGTAAACTTCCGCTTTGAATCCAAAAGCAGGATACTCATTTTTCAATGTGTGATAGCCATGGGGGCATACTGTAATTATCTTCTTCACATTGTATTTTTTGAAAGTTTCTATGTTTTCAAGGGCAAGGGATTGGAAAAGATACTCATTGCCAGCTCTTCTAACAGGATCTCCACAGCATTTCTCCTCCTTTCCTAAGATAGAAAAATCCACATTAGCTTTCTTTAGAAGATTAATTAATGAGATGATTATTTTCTGACCATTCTCCTCAAAGGAACCTGCACACCCTACAAAAAGTAGATATTCTGTCTCTTTTTCCGATGCAGTTGGAACGCCAAGTTCCTTTATCCATTCTCCTCTATTCTGAAATCCAATCCCCCAGGGATTGTAATTAGTTTCAACATTTTTAAAAGCCTGGGTAAGCTCTGATGGAAATCTTCCCTCCATCAAAACTTCACTCTGCCTTAGACCTATTATTTTTGGTATATGCTCATTTTTCATGGGACATGTGACCTCGCACGCTCCACAGGTTGTGCATGTCCATATTTCATCACTAAAGTATGCTTTCCCCATTAAGGGCTCAACTTTTTCATTTTTCAAAAACTTATCTGCATCCTTCAAGAATTCCTTCTTCACCTTAACAATTATTTCCTTTGGAGATAAAGGTTTTCCTGAATTTAAAGCAGGACAGAAGTCATCACATCTTCCACACTCTGCACAGGCAAAGGAATCAAGAAGATCCTTCCATGAGAAATCCTCAATTGTGCTTATTCCAAACCTTTCTGAATTTTCAAGATCAAGGGGTTTTAGGGCTCCAAAGGGTTCGAGGTTTCTAAAAAATAGATTTATTGGTCCCGCAAGAAGATGCATGTGCTTAGATCTTGGGATGTAAACCCCAAATCCCATGATTGTCAAAATATGTGCCCACCAGAAGATGTGAAGAAGAGATTCTGAGGGCTTAAAAAGGGGAGAAATAATTCCTGCAAGAAAAGCACCCCTTACAGGCTCCCCTGCTGAAATTTTTAAAGCCTCATAAATTATAAAAGTAATCATTGCTGTGAAGAGAAAGCCAAGAACAGTCGCCGATTCTGGAGAAGGAACTGTTAAGCCAGAGGCATGGAATACAAATCTTCTTAAAAAGAAATATACACAGCTCAGAATTATCCAGAAAGCAAGCATGTCTATTAGAAAAGTGAATATCCATCCAAGTTTTGTATTGCCAAAAATAAAGAATCCCCTTAAAAATCCTTCAATCAAATGATTGGTTGTAACAAGGAGGAAGAGGACAAATCCCCAGAAGATTGCGGTGTGCATAATTCCAGTGAATAGTCTCTCTTCAAGAGAACATTTCTGGGCAAAAACTCTGAAAATAGCTCCAGCAAGTCTTTCTCCAATCCTATCAAACCTGTCAATTCTTTTTCCCTTTAAAAGAAGTTTCAACTTCAAAAGAAATGGCTCGAAAAAAGCATACAGAGCAATGGATAGAAAAAATATAAAAAGCGCAATCTCGGTCTGAGAAAGCATATTCTTCCTCCATATAAGAAATTTTAGATTAAGTATATTATCACATGTTCCCTTTAAAAAAAAGATAAACCACTAAAAATTCCAATTTTAAATTCTTCTACTTTTAGTTATAATTAGAATTTCAGGAGGAGCTATGAGTATTGACCCTGAGCTACTTAAAATCCTTGCCTGTCCTCTTTGTAAGGAGGATGTTAAACTGGTTAAGGATGGAAAAGGATTGCAATGTGTGAAATGTGGTAGAATCTATCCCATAAGAGATGGGATACCTGTTATGCTTATTGATGAGGCTTATTTTGAAGAAGAGAAGAAGAATTCAGAGTAGTTTTCCCTCAATTCAACATCCTTTAAGAGATGGAAGAGGTTGTTATTAATTTAAAAGAAATAAAAAAAATACTATTTGTAAGATTAAGACTCATTGGAGATGTTTTAATGACAACCCCATCCTTGAGGATTCTTAAAAGTAATCTTCCTGATGCAAAAATTTACTATCTGGTAGAGCCACCTCAGGACGAGCTCTTAAGAGGGAATTCTGACATTAATGAATTAATTATATTGAGAAGAAATGCTTCTTTTAAAGAGATTTTGAGTCTTGTTAAAAAAATGAGAAAGGAAAAATTTGATATAGCAATAGATTTCCATGGAGGTCCAAGAGCATCCCTTCTAACTCTACTTTCAGGGGCAAAATTTAGGGTTGGTTATAACTACTCACCGAGAAAGATTTTTTATCATATAAAAGTAGAAAGGGGAGTTAAAGAAGGTTATATTCATAGTGTCTTGAACCAATTTAATCTTCTAAGGGGATTAGGGATTGAAAGTAATGATTTGCCTCCGTTGTTCATGCCAGAACTTGAAAGTTTTGAAATAGAAAAATTTGAACAAATTTTTAAGAAAAGTGGGCTTGAAGAAAAAAAATTCATTGTAATGCATGTATCTGCTGGAAATCAATACAGGGAATGGGGTGTTGAGAATTGGAAAAAACTCATTGAAATTATTTTTTGCAAAAGGACAGATATAAAAGTTGCCCTGATAGGCTCAGAAAAAGACTTGCTTTATGAAGAGAATTTAAAATTCCCAAACACTGTCTCCTTTATTGGAAAACTCAATCTTAGAGAGGTTAGGGAACTTATAAAGAGAAGCCTATTATTTGTTGGTCCCGATAGTGGACCAATGCACATAGCAAGCACAACAAAAACTCCAATAATTGCCCTTTTCGGTCCAACAATCCCTTCTGTTTTTGGTCCCTGGAAGAAGGATTCAACAATTATAGAAGGCTCTACTGATTGCAGACCCTGCAACCAGAAAAGTTGCGATTACAATTTCCGGTGTATCAGAGAAATAAAACCCGAAAATGTATTTGAAGAAATAGAGAGAATTCTGAAATGAATTTAAAAGAAAGAAATTTCTCTGAGCTTTCCCTCATTTTTTCCTTTCTGTTATTTGTATTCTTTATTCCTGTTTCAGTTTCTTTCTCCCACATTTTTCTTGCCCTGTCAATACTATCCTTTATTTATTATTCTCTTTCAAATAAAACAAAAATAAAGATTCCGAGAATTTTCATCGTCCTTTTAATTTTTATTCTCTTTGAGATAATTTCAACTATCTTTTCCATTGATTTCAAAAGAAGTATGGATGATTTGAAGGAGATTTTATTATTTCTTATTGTCCCTCTAACATTTAATCTAACCCAAAAAAAGGAAGACTTCAAAGTTTTTAACTATGCTCTCTCCTTAGCTATTTTTCTATCAGCGATTCTCTCTTTCCTTGAATACTCAGGGATTATAATGGGAAGGGAAAGAGCAAGTGGATTTCTGAGCCATTATATGACTCAGTCAGGAATTCTCATGCTCTTTTCTATTCTTTCTCTTTCAATGACTTTTTATGAAAAGGGGAAGAAGAAATTATTATGGCTCTTCCTTTTCTTACTTTCAATCTTTTCCCTTATTCTTACCTTAACAAGAAGTGCCTGGATCGGAGTTATCTGCGGTTTGCTATTAATAATAATTCTCTACAGACCTAAACTCCTGGTTCCTTTTTTAATCCTATCCATCTTAATCGCTTTTATTTCTCCAGAATCTATAAAAAAAAGATTCATAAGCACCTTTGACCCCAAGGATGAGACGGTTAAGGAGAGGATTTATATGGCAAAGGCTGGCTTGAAGATAATTTCAAAATACCCAATTTTTGGAACTGGCCTTGACACTGCAAAGATTGCATATAAGAAATTCAAGCCTCCAGAAGCTGTAAGAGATGTTCCCCACCTCCACAGTAACATTTTTCAGATCGGAGCTGAACTTGGAATTCCCGCTCTTTCTGTCTGGCTCCTTTTTATAATATTTTCTTTCCTCGATAACTATAAAGTCTGGAAATTTTCCAGTAAGAACTTTACAAAATTTTCAGGTCTTGCTGGAGTTGGTGTTATAATATCTTTATTTATCGCAGGTCTTTTTGAGTTTAATTTTGGTGACTCAGAGGTGAAGATGCTCTTTCTTTATTTAATCACATATCCTCTTTCTCTTTGGGAGATCGAGAGAAATGAGCACAAAAAAACATGAAGTTGTCAATTACTCCAAGGATAAAAAGATAAAATTTCACTGGAACCCTCTTACCCAGCAACCAAACATTCCTTATTCAAAATGGGAGAGGAATCTCGAATATCTGAAATTTATTAAAGACCATCTGAAAATGCTCTGGTATAGCATCAAATTAACTCCTGCTTTGATCCCTGAGTATCTCTCTCTAAAGAAAGAAGGAATTAAAAAAAATATTGAAAGGGGCTTCTGCATTGGGGTAGATGACGAGCCATCTCGCTTTGAGAGAGTTCTAAAGGAGATTAAAGAGATGGGAGTAAATTCAGTTCTTCTAAGAATTCCAATATGGGATCTTGAAAATTTAAACTATTGCAAAGATTTCCTTTCTGAGTTAAAAAATTCAGGGATTGAACCTGTTGTTTCCATTCTTCAAGATTACAATTCTACAATTGATCTCCATTATTGGAAATCCGGTATTGAGAAAATAATAAGTAAACTTAGTGAAGTGGTTTTTTACTTTGGGATAGGCCATGCCTGGAATAGGTATAAATGGGGTGTTAGATCCTTCCTCCAGTATCTTGACCTTGTCGAAAAGGCAGAAGAGGTAAGGAAAAATTTTCCAGGAGTAAAGTTTTTCGGACCATCAGTAATAGATTTTGAATATATATGCACAATGGGAGTTTTGAATCACCCAAAAAGAAAACCAAATTTCGATGTAGTAAATGCCTTACTATATGTCGACAGGCAGGGAGCTCCAGAGAATAGGCATGTGGGGTTTAACCTGTATCACAAGACCCTTTTGATGAGAGCAATTGTAAATTGTGCATATGGAAAAGAAATTCCTTTCTGGATCACAGAGACAAACTGGCCTTTAATCGCAAATCCTGAATACATCCCCACATCTCTGAAAGAAAGTGTTGATGAGGAAACTTACGCTGATTACCTTGTAAGATACTACATTCTTTCTTTGTCCTCAGGAGCTGAAAGGATTTACTGGTGGCAACTTGTTTCTCATGGTTATGGAATTATAGATGATATTGATGGTGGATGGAGAAGAAGATCAGCTTTTTATGCTTTCAAAACAATGACAGAGCTTCTCGATTCTTTTCTATTGATAAATAAAAAAATAGAAAAATCTATTTACTCCTTTACCTTTGAAAATTCTAAAGGAGATATGATAACAGTCGTCTGGTCATCAAAGGGAGAGAACAGAATAAAAATAGATTTTGATGTTAAAGAATTAATATCAAGGGATGGAAAGAGACTCCCAATTTCAGATTCTCTTTCCCTTAAATCCTCCCCAGTTTACATGATCCATAAGTGATAACCTCCAAAGAATTAAAAATTCAAAATTAA
>CAZFCI010000220.1:0-8220 GCA_964517525.1 uncultured Clostridia bacterium
CAAAAGATGGGAGGAGAAGCCTTTACATGAATTTACACAAAAAACTTGACACTACCCAGCAGGATTTTCTTTTACCTGTTTTTTTAAAATCTTGTGATAAAATTGTATGGCAGGTTATTAAAAGACAGCTATGAACAACGCTTGTAAGAATTGGAATTTAAAGGGAGGTGCCCATGAAGAAGTTTTGCACTAACAAAAAATTAATTGGTCTTGTTTTTTATATTTCTCTAATTTTTACCCTTTATGACCTTAAACTATCGGAGGAAATCCCTAACGATTGGGAGAATCCGCTGGTTTTTGGAATTAACAAAGAACCTCCCCATTCAAGTTTCATTCCCTTTCCCGAAATTTCCCTTGCATTAAAGTTATCTCCGAAGGATTCCCCTTTTTTCAAATCATTGAATGGGAGATGGAAATTTTACTGGGTTCCAAAGCCATCATTAAAACCATCCGATTTCTGGAAACCAGAATATGACGATACTTCATGGGAAGAAATAGAAGTTCCTTCCAACTGGGAGATTCAGGGATATGGAATTCCAATTTATGTAAATTCAGATTACGAATTCACCAAAAACCCTTCTCCTCCCCACATACCTCATGATAATAATCCTGTTGGTCTTTATCGCTTAAAATTTGAAGTTCTTGAAAACTGGAAAGGCTATGATGTTTTCATTCATTTTGGAGCTGTAAAATCTGCCTTCTATCTCTGGGTTAATGGAAATAAAATTGGATACAGTGAGGATTCTAAAACACCAGCTGAATTCAAGATAACTCCATATCTAAAAAATGGAGAGAATCTTGTTGCTCTTGAGGTTTATCGCTGGTCAGATGGCTCATATCTTGAATGCCAGGACATGTGGAGAATTTCAGGAATTGAAAGAGATGTCTATCTCTTCGCATCTCCTCTTGTAAGAATAAGGGATTTCTTCGCCAGAACAACCCTCGATGATAACTACAAAAATGGATTTCTCGACCTGGATGTGGAGATTTTAAATGATTCATTATTAAAGGGTAAGAGCGAGAGAAAGTTACCCATATTTAATGTTCTTGTTAGGATTCTTGATGAAAACGGAAAAGAGATTTTTAGCGGTGAACAAAAATTCACCATAAAGCCAAAGGAGAAAAGGCTTTTGAATTTTAGAGGAATTATTAAAGATGTTATGCCATGGTCAGCAGAAGCTCCAAACCTTTACACTTTATGTCTTGAGTTAAAGGACGGAGAAAATCGATCCCTTGAGGCTGTTGTAAGGAAAGTTGGTTTTCGTTCTGTAGAAATTAAAGATGGGAAATTATTGATCAATGGGAAAACAATTAAATTTAAAGGGGTTAACAGACACGAACATGACCCCTGGAAAGGCCATGTGGTATCTTTGGATTCTATGATTAAAGATATTCAACTAATGAAAAAGTTTAATATTAATTCCGTCAGAACAAGCCATTATCCCAATGACCCTCAATGGTATGAACTTTGTGATTATTATGGAATTTATCTTATAGATGAGGCAAACATTGAATCCCACGGAATGGGTTATGGAGTGAAAAGCCTTGCTAAAAACCCTGATTGGGGTCCAGCCCATCTTGATAGAATAATGAGAATGGTGGAGAGGGACAAGAATCATCCTTCAGTAATTATTTGGTCTATGGGGAATGAGGCAGGGAATGGTGTAAATTTTGAGAATGCCTATAAATGGATAAAAGAGAGGGATAAAACTCGGCCTGTTCAATATGAAAGAGCAGAACTACATTGGAACACCGATATATACGCTCCAATGTATGCAAAAATCGAACATATCGAGGCATATGCAAAACAGAACCCTTCAAGACCATTGGTATTATGCGAATACTCTCATTCAATGGGAAACAGCACTGGAAATCTGCAAGATTACTGGGATGTAATTGAAAAATACGATTCTCTTCAGGGTGGTTTTATATGGGATTGGGTTGATCAGGGTTTAGCAAAGAAAAATGAAAAAGGAGAACTTTTTTGGGCTTTTGGAGGGGATTACGGACCTCCAGGAACCCCATCTGATTCAAACTTTTGCTGTAATGGTCTTCTTGCTCCTGACAGAACTCCCCATCCAGCCATATGGGAGGTTAAAAAAGTTTATCAACCAGTAAAAATTGAACTTTCGGATAAAGGAAAGGTAAGAATAACAAACAAGTTTGATTTCACTGACATTGAAGGATATATAATAAGATGGCTACTTCTAAAGGATGGAAAGATAATAGCCACTGGTTCCCTTCAACTACCTTCCTTAAAACCTCATGATTCTACTGAACTTTCTCTTGAATTCCCCCATGAAAATAACAGTTCAGAAAGTGAAATATTTTTGAATGTTGAAATGTTAGCCCCCCATCCTCTCTTCCAAGGACTTATCCCTGAAGGGCATGTAATTGCCTCTGAACAGCTTTTATTGAAGAAAGGAGAAAGAGCAATTAAGAAGATTCTATCCTCTAAAATTTCAGGCTTGAAAATTAATGAAAACGGGAGGGAAGTCGAAATAACTGGAAAGGATTTTGTTTTTATATTTGATAAAAGTAAAGGGTGTCTCAAATCCTATAAATTTAGAAATATTGAGCTTTTCAAAGAAGGTCCTATCCCAAATTTCTGGAGAGCCCCCACTGACAATGATTTCGGAAATTTAATGCCAATGAGATTAAAAATTTGGAGCGAGGCAAGCTGGAATAGGGAAGTTAGGGGATTTAAAATCAAAGAAGAGAAAGGAATAATTAGTATTAAATTTGATTTCTATTTACCATCGGTTAAAGCTTACCATTTGGTAGATTATTCAATTTATCCTGATGGGACCATTTTAATCTCAAACAATTTCAAGCCATTGAATCCTGAAAACTTACCTGAAATACCGAGGATAGGTATGCTAATGAGTCTTGCTGAAGGTTTTGAGAAAATAGAATATTATGGAAGGGGTCCCCATGAAAATTATTGTGACAGAAAAAGCTCTGCTTTCGTAGGAATTTATGAAACGAGTATGGACGAACAGATTATCCCCTATGTGAGCCCTCAAGAATTTGGGAATCACACTGATACCCGATGGCTTTTAATTACTAACGAAGAAGGTCAGGGAATAAAATTTATTGGAAATCCTGTCTTCGAATTTTCCGCTATTCCATATACTCCGGAAGATCTCACCCTCTCTAAAAGAGGAGAAAAACATTCCTTAGATATTCCTCGAAAGAATTCTCTATACATAACAATTGATATGGCACAGATGGGAGTTGGTGGAGATAACTCCTGGGGAGCAAAGCCCCATCCCCAATATCTTATCAATCCTCAAAATTATTCCTGGAGCTTTTTAATTAAACCATGGAAAATTTGACGGTTGAAATTTTTTGGGGTATATCCAATAAATAAGAAAATTTTAGGAGTTAGGAATGAGACCAAAAATTAAATTGTTATCAGACACTCTCGTTGAAAAAATTATAGACGAGGCTTTAACAATTCTCGAAAAAATAGGTGTGAAGGTTGAGAACAAGGATGGGATCAAACTTTTAGAAAACTCAGGAGCAAAAATTGATAAAAGTTCCCAGAGGGCATTTATACCAAGAAAATTAGTTGAAGAATCCTTAAAACTTGCGCCATCAGAGATCAAAATATTTGATAGGAAGGGAGAGAAATCCTTTTTATTAGGTGGAGACAATGTCCATTTCGATCCAGGTTCCGCTGCCCTTAATATTTTTGATTATGAAATAGGTGAGCAGAGAAAACCTGTTACATCTGATCTCATTAACTTTTCAAGGCTCACCGATAGGCTTGAAAACATCTATTTCCAGAGCACAGGTCTTGTAAGTAGCGATGTTCCTGAGGAAATAGCAGATTTTTATAGACTCTTTATTGCTCTTCAATACTGTAGAAAACCCATTGTTACTGGAACATTCAAGGTTGAAAGCTTCGAGCCCATGTTTGAGATGCTAAAGGTAGTAAGGGGTGGAAGTGATAACCTGAGAGAGAAACCCCTTTCAATTTTTGATGCCTGCCCATCTCCACCTTTAAAATGGAGCAATCTTACAACCCAATCAGTTATTGATTGCGCTAAAGCAGGTATACCCTCTGAATTTGTATCAATGCCCCTTGCAGGAGCAACTGCTCCAGTCACTCTCGCTGGTGCCATTGTCCAGCACACTGCTGAAAATCTTGCAGGACTTGTTATTTCCCAGCTCGCAAAACCAGGCGCTCCAGTAATCTATGGAGGTTCTCCAGCTATATTTGACATGAGAAATGGGACAACTCCAATGGGAGCAATAGAGACAATGATGATTGACTGTGCCTATAGCCAGATTGGGAAAAAGCTTGGACTTCCAACCCATGCATATATGGGCTTGAGTGACTCAAAATGTGTCGATGCTCAAGCAGGACTTGAATCAGGGATTGGTATTGTCCTTTCAGCCCTCGCAGGGATTAATGTTATTTCTGGTGCAGGAATGCTCGACTTTGAAAACTGTCAGAGTCTTGAAAAACTTGTTATTGATAATGACATTTGTGGAATGGCATACAGGTTAATTTCTGGTATTGTTGAGAGGGATGATCCAATTGCAATCCCTCTTTTCCTTGAAACTGGTGACGAAGGAAATTTCCTAACAATACCTCATACAAAAAAATGGTATCGACTTGAACATACATTTCCTGCTGTTATAGAAAGAAGCTCTTATGAGCAATGGAAAATTTCAAAGGGTAAGGAGATATGGAAGAGAGCAAAGGAAAGGGTTGATTATCTCCTTTCCAAGGAGGATGAGGAGCATTTTCCTGAAGATATAAAGAAAGAGCTCGAAAAAATCGTCCTCTCCTTCGGTAAAAAATTTGGCATGGAGAAATTACCTTATAAAATTTGATGGATAGTCTAATTATTCATGAATTTTCTTTCTAAATTTTCTATATAAATTTACCAATAAAAATTTTATTTTTCTTTCCCCTTTATCTTCTTGAAAAATTCAAGGGAATCTCGGATTTGATAGATGGGAAGGATATGTCCTCCAAAATACTGGCGATAAGTAACATCGATTCCAAGTTCCTTTGCTTTTTTGAAAAATTCCTCAACAATAGGGATTCTTCCTTTGTCATCCCTTCCAACACTTACAAAGAACTTAACATTCACAAACCTATCTGGGATAACAGCCCCTCCTCCCGCATGAGCTGATACTGCTGAGCATAGTTCAGGTTTCCATAGGGCAAATCTAAGAGAAAACTGGGCTCCAGCTGAAAATCCAAATAAATAGAATTTTGAGATATTTAATCCGAATTCTTTTTTTACCTTTTCCACTATTCTCAAAAAAGCTTCTCCTGACCAGGCTGAAGGGTATTGATAGCTCGTTTTGCTCTCCCAGTTCTTCTCATCAAAAACAAAGGAAGGGGATATTATTAAAAATCCTTCCTCCTCTGCAAAATCTTTGAAAATTGGAAGGACGAATTCCTCACCCCTACCAGAGAGGTATGGGATGCATGCGAGCAATGGATGAGCTTTATCCTTTTCTCTCAATATTTTTGAAGGGATGTAGTAGTAGAATTGAAGAACTCTATTTGCATAATTCTCTGTCTCCATTGAACTTATTCCTTCAGCTTTTTCTTGGGAATAAGAGATGGAAAATACAATCAAAAAAGAGAGGATTAATGGAACAAAAGGCCTTTTCATAATTATTTTAAAGGATAAAATTCCTTCATTTTATTAGCATAATCTGTCAAAGTTTTTTCAACAAAATAGTTGAAAGTTCCTTCAGAAAACTTTCCATCCTTACCTCTTTCTCCAGCAGGCATTCCTGTCAGAATTTCAATCCCCTCATCAATTGTTTTTATTGCGTATATATGAAATTTCCCATTCCTAACAGCTTCAACAACTTCATCATCAAGCATTAAGTCATCTACATTTTTATGGGGAATTATCACCCCTTGAGTTCCTGTCAAACCTTTAGCTTTACAAACTTTAAAGAAACCTTCAATTTTTTGATTTACTCCACCAATTGGCTGAATTTCCCCTTTTTGATTTATTGAGCCAGTAACTGCAATATCCTGTCTCAGGGGCATATTGGCGAGGGAGGAGAGTATAGCATAGACTTCTGCAGAGGATGCAGAATCTCCGTCAACTTCACTGTAGGATTGTTCAAAACATATTGTTGCATCCATCGGAATAGGTTTGTCCTGAGCATACTTCCATTTTATAAAGCCTGAAAGGATAAGGACACCTTTGTTGTGAGTTTTACCAGAAAGATCAGCTTCCCTCTCAATGTTTATTATCCCCTCTCTACCAACAGAGGTTCTCGCAGTTATTCTTGTGGGTCTTCCAAAGAAATATTCTCCAAGGCTTATAACAGAAAGCCCATTTACCTGTCCGACAACCTTCCCCTCTGTATCTATCATAATCTTCCCCTGCTCAATCATTTCAAGAATTTTCTCCTCCGTTAAATTCACCCTTCTTTTCCATTCTTCTATAGCTTTCTTTACATGGGAAGCGCTAACCATATCCTTTCCATCTTTAATAGACCAATAGTTAGCTTCTCTTAAAAGATCAGCAATGAGATTAAATCTTGTGGTCAATTTGTTTCTATTTCCTGCAACTCTTGCTCCATATTCAATCACCTCAGCAATGGCTGAACTATCAAAGGATCTCAAATTCTCCTCTTCACATAGCATCTTTATAAATGATATATACTGTTCACGATTTTCAGGAGTGTTGTCCATCTCAACATCAAAATCTGCTTTTATCTTAAATATTTTCTTAAAGTCTTCATCGTAAAGCCAGAGGAGATAGTAGATGTAAGGATTTCCAATCATTATAACTTTTAAATCAATTGGGATTGGCTCCGGTTTTAGGGGTGTTGAGTAAAAATAGCCAAAGGGATCATAGTATTGAATCTCTGAAATTCCTGTTCTTAAGACTCTTTTAAGGGCGGTCCAGACATTGGGTTCAAGGAGTGCATCTGTAGCGTTGATTATTAGGTATCCGCCATTTGCCCTGTGAATTGAGCCAGGCTTTATCATTGTAAAATCACTTCTCACACCTCCCTTTGCATCTATCTCCCTTGCTATTGTTCCAAAAAGATTCCTGAAAGTAGGAGATGTCTCGTAAATAATTGGTGTCTCCTTAGTATCTCCATTGTCAACAAAAAGATTTACAGAATAAACCGAGAATCTTTCTTTCTCCTCTTCTTTGCTCAGTTCTTTTTCAGCGAAAATTTCAATATTTTCAAGAACAGAAGCTTTCACATCGTTCAGATAATTTATAATTTTTTCATCCTTGAACTTCTCTTCCATTTCTTTTATGTTGTGCTCAATCAAGGGAAGGACAAATTCTTCATTCAGTTTTTTTATTGCTATTTCAAGTTCCTTTCCCAGCTCCCTGTTAAGCCTCATGACCTCTGAAAGTTCTATCTCAAGCTCGTAAAATTTCTTTTTCAAGTTTTCATAAATTTCCCTTGGAAGTCCTCCAGACTCAACAAGGGCTTCTATTTGTTCAAGATTCATTGGCTTTCCATGAACTATAGGGACAAGGGATGGCTTTACAATTGGACCTATCTGAAGCTGTATTAGTTGAAAACCTGCCTGCTCAACCTTTTTCTCAAAATTTCTTATTAGATTTTTTTGCCTTTCCCCAAATTCTTCCATAATTTCAGCCTTTCTTTTCTGGAATGTTTCACTTTCAAGGATTTTTGGAATATTTTCCCTGAATATTTCAACCATTCTCTCCATTCCATTCTTAAACTCCCTCCCTTTCCCAGGAGGAAGGGAAATTAGTATTGGCATATCAGGATTTTTGAAATTGTTTACATAGCAAAGGTCATTGGGGATTTTTTCCTTCTCTTCAAGTCCGTCGAGAAGTTTCATTATGGTTGTTGTTCTTCCAGTTCCAACCATCCCCGTTATAAAAATATTGTATCCTTGATGGGGGATTTCAAGACCCATTTTTATTGCATCAACTGCCCTTTTCTGTCCTATTATCCCTTCAAGGGGAACTCCGTGGTTGGAACTTTCAACCTTAAGGCTATCAGGCTTACATTCCCATCTTAATTCATCTGGTTTTAATTCATAAATCATGATTCCCTCCATTCAATATTGTATTTTACAATAGGAAAAGGTTGACAGGCAATGAACTGCGATCATTTGTGTTATAAAATTTTACTACTCCCTTATTTTCCATACTCTCTTATAACTTTTTGAACTGAGCCAAGATTGTCCTTTATGTATCTGTCTGAAAGAGAAGATTGTCCCATCTG
>CAZFCI010000221.1:0-2718 GCA_964517525.1 uncultured Clostridia bacterium
TTTTATAGCTTCCTCATATTCTGCAACAGCCTTTTTAAAAGCTTGATCCATATAAAACTTATTTGCCTTTTTAAAATGATAGTTGGCTTTAAGAGCTTTTATGCTGAGCTGTTGGCAGGCTACAAGCAAACCCATAGCTAACAAAATAGCTATAAAACCTATAAATTTCCTCTCTTTCATAAATGCCTCCTTGTCCAAATAAGAATCATTTATAATAGAAAAATAAGTTTGTGTCAAGAAAAACAAAAATGTCCTGTAAACCTTTCATGGGAAAAGATTTATTTCTCTTTCTGACTTTTCAAAAAATCCGTGAGGGATAAGATTGATTTTCCATCTGTAATGATAGCCTGGACATTGGGAGCAATCTTTTGAACATACTCATACTGAATGAGAGCAGGATTCTGGGCAAGAGCCTGCCCTTTAATCCTTATTGCCTGGGCGTCCCCTTCTGCTTCTATTATCTTCCTTTCCTTTTCTTTCTCCTCCTTTTCAAGAACATATTTCATTCTCTCTGCTTCCTGTTGGGCTATATGTTTATTTTCGAGAGCCTTCTGGAATTCATCAGATACTCTAACATCCCTCACCAGGACAGAATCCAGAAGGATATTATATTTGGGGAAAACATTTTTCAACCTTTCCTCAATAACCTTTTGAAAACTTTCTCTCTTGGTAGTGTAAAGTTCCATTACATAAAAGTTTGATACTGCGATTCTTGCTTCGTTTCTAATCTGGGGTCTAACTATACTCTGAATATAGTTCTTTCCTATTGAACGATGAAGTTCTGGAAGTTTATCTGGATTCAAACGGAATCTTACTGAAATGTCAAGAAAAACTCTCTGACCATCAGCAGTTAGAGCCTGAAGGGAGTCTTCCCCCCTTATTTCTCCCTCGATAGGAGATTTTGTCAGATTATAGGTCTGAACTTTTATGTCGTAAACAGTTACAGATTCGAAAAGAGGGATTAAAAAGTAAAGTCCTTCTTTTGGTGTGACCCTTAACTCCCCTGTCACCTTGTTGAAGATAATAGCTTTTTCTCCAGGTTCCACAATAATGTAGGATTTGAGCAAGAAGAAAAGAAAAATTAAGATTCCGATTAAAAAAGGTGTGAGCCGGCTTAAAACTTTCAATGTCTTTAATGTCATTTTCCCTCCCTTTTTAATTTTTTTATGGTAAAGGTCTTAAAAATTTTTTTTAAAATCTTGCCATTCTCCTTAATCTTTCAATTCTCTTTGTAATAGGAGGGTGGGTGCTGAATAGAGCCATTATGGATTCAGAAGAGAGGGGAGAAACTATAAACATATGGGAAGTTTGAGGGTCTGCGTTAAGGGGTATTCTTTTTGCATATGAATGAAGTTTTTCCAGAGCAGTTGCCAGATAAAAAGGATTCCCCACAATCTCAGCTCCTGCCTCATCAGCTTTGTACTCCCTTGACCTTGAAATTGCCATCTGGATGAGAAGAGCTGCGATTGGAGCAAGGATTATTGCGAAAAGTAGACCAATGCCTCCATCCCTTCTCTCATCTCTACTCCCTCCAAGAAAGAAAAGAGACCATTGGAGCATTCTTGAAAGATACATTATTGCTCCCGCTATTGTTGCAGCTATCGTAGAAATTAGTGTGTCTCTATTTTTTATATGGGAAATCTCATGGGATAGAACACCTCTTATCTCCTCTTCGGACAGGAGATCAAGAAGACCTTCAGTCACAGCCACTGCCGAGTGTTTGGGGCTCCTTCCTGTTGCAAAGGCATTGGGAGAAGGGCTTGGAATTATGTAAATTCTCGGTGTAGGAATGTTAGCTCTTGTTGAGAGTTCTTCCACTATTCTGTAAAGACCAGGAGCTTGCTCAAATGATACGGGCTTTGCTCTGTAGAGGGAAAGGACTATTTTATCGGAAAACCAGAAGGCAGTGAAATTCATTATACCAGCAAAAATTAGGGCAATTGTCAAGCCCTGCTTCCCTCCTGCCATTTCCCCTATTAAAAGAAGTAGAATAGTCAGGATAGTTAAGAGAAGAACAGTTTTTATTGTGTTTGCCATTTTTTCCTCCTCAAAATAATATTATAACTTTTCAAACCTTTTTTCCCAAATTTCTTTTACTGAAGGTTGCAAAATTAACTGAGGAAGGGGAGGGGCTGTCTTTCGACAGCCCCATTTTTTATCACTCAACCTCAATCTTTATCTGTTTAGGTTTTACCTCCTCTTTCTTCCCAAGGGTGATCTTCAAGACACCATTTTTGTACTCAGCTTTTACCTTGTCAGGGTCAACAGTGTTGGGCAGTGAGAAGGAGCGATAGAAGTTACCATAGACCCTTTCAATCCTGTGATAGTTCTCCTCTTTTGTTTCCTTCTCAAACTTCCTTTCACCCTTTATGACAAGCTGGTTATTCTCAATCCTGACATCGATATCCTTCTCACTTACCCCTGGAATTTCAGCGGTTACAACAAGGGAATTTTCGGTTTCATAGATGTCAACTGCTGGACTCCAGGCTCCAGAGACAAGCCCCTCCTCCCTCCTCAGTCTTCCGAAGCTCTCCTCGAGAAGTCTGTTCATCCTCTCTTGGAGAGCAATCAGGTCTTTCCAAGGATCCCATCTAATCAGTGTCATCTTTTCACCTCCTTCAAAAATTTCTTAGTCCATTTATAATATATTTCTTTAGTATAATTTTGTCAAGTCCTTGAGAATCGGCTTTGGAACTTTGTATTTGGAGTATAATAACT
>CAZFCI010000222.1:0-6900 GCA_964517525.1 uncultured Clostridia bacterium
GGGAGAGGGTATATTTTGGAAAAATTTACCATTTACATTTCCTAAGTATTTATAAGATTCTACTCTTGATTTCTTATCTCCAATGCTCCGAAAACAACATCTGCATCGACAATGAGATGATTTTCCTCCTTTTTGAAATCCTTTGTCCTGTAGGTATATCTTCCCATAAATATTGAGTTTCCATCAGGGAACTTTGCTCCAGCAAAAACTGAGTCCACTTTGATCTCAGCTGGGATTTGGGGATTGAGCTTTATAACTCCTGAGCCAAAGACTGTATTTACAGATACTTGAACATTACCCTTCTCAAGGGATACCTTTGAAAGGTCAATTTCACCCCTTCCAAATATCACATCGTATCTATCATGGGGTTTCCCTTCAACCTCCCTCTCTTCAAAAACTATTGTCCTTGGATATTTCCTCCAGCAAACCCCTCCTGCGAGAATGCTTATGCCAATATAAATAAAGAAGAAAGCAACCAGGAGCTGGAAAAGGGGGATGTTAATATTGAGGAGACTTCTTAGAATTATTGAAATTCCAAGAAGAATAAGGATTGCTCCCCAGAAAACTCCACTGAAAATAAAACATGTTCTCATTAACCCTCCTTTTTTGGAAATTTTCCTTAATCTTTATTTATAAACAGGAGGTAAAATATTGTCAAGGAGAGATGGGCTAATTTTTTTCTATTTATTGATTTTTCTTTTAGAATAAATAAAATTTAAATCTATGCCAAAATATTTCGGAACTGACGGGATAAGAGGGAAACCAGGAGAGTTTCCTCTTGATCCATCATCTCTCTACTGGATAGGATATATTTTAACTCAGCTCCTTGGTAGTTTTTTTGACGATGTTAGAATAATTATTGGAAGAGACACAAGGGAATCATCTCCTCTTATGGAAAAACCTCTTTGTGCTGGAATAAAGGAAGGAGGGGGAGAGCCAATCCTTACAGGTGTGATTCCAACATCCGCCCTTTCCTTTTTGATAAGAGAATTCGGTTTTTCAGGAGGAATATCAATATCTGCTTCTCACAATCCTTTCCAGGAAAATGGAATAAAGATATTCGATTGGAATGGGGTAAAACTTGAGGAAAGAATCGAAGAGGAAATTGAAAATGAAATAGTCAAAAAGGAGAGGATAAAAGCTAAAATTTTCGATTCCTTAGAGACGGATTATTCATTGAAAAAAGCCTATCTTGATTTTTTAAAATCCCATATTACCTTTTCTGTTCCAGAGAGATTCAGGGTGGTTATTGACTGTTCCAATGGTTCAGCATCTTCAATAGCTCCTTCTCTTTTAAGGGAATTTGGTCTTGATGTTATATCAATACATTCAGAACCTGACGGAAAAAATATCAACCTTAACTGTGGCTCTACTAATCCCGATACTTTATCTAAGGCAGTGAAGGAGAATTCTGCTGATTTTGGAGTTGCATACGATGGAGATGCAGACAGAGCAATATGGAGTGATGAAAAGGGAAGGATTCTTGATGGAGACCATACTCTTTATCTAATGGGAAAATTTATGAAGGAGAGGGGTGAACTCTCTTCAGATTCTATTGTTGCAACAATTATGAGTAATATCGGACTTGAAATTGCTCTGAAAAAAGAAGGAATAAATCTTATCAGAACATCAGTAGGAGATAAGAATGTTTACAAAGAGATGGTAAGGATTGGAGCAAATCTTGGTGGCGAGCAATCAGGACATACAATATTTCTAAACTCCCTTCCAACAGGAGATGGAATTATTACAACAATAATGCTCTTAAATTATATCTTCGCAAAAGGTAAACCCCTATCTGAGCTGAGTAAAGGGATAGAGCTATTCCCGCAAATAATAAAGAATGTTCAGGTAAGGGATAAAATTCCATTTTCTGAAATTCCTGGATTTACAAAAGCTGTTGAAAATGCGAAAGACAAATTGGGAGGTGAAGGAAGAGTTGTTGTCCGATATTCTGGAACTGAACCAAAAATGAGGATAATGGTTGAGGGAAAAGATGAAAAAGAAGTAATAGGAATGGCAGAGGAACTCGCTGAAATCGTGGAAAGTTATATAGGAGATAGGAATGAAGGAGGTTAGAAATGAAACTATCTGTAAATGTTGACCATTCTGCAACTTTGAGACAGGCAAGGAGGGCGGTTGAACCTGACCCTGTTCAGGTTGCTTTAATGGCAGAGATGGCAGGAGCTTCAGGGATAATAGTTCATTTGAGAGGGGACAGAAGACACATTCAGGAGAGGGATATCGAACTTTTGAGAAAAACAATAAAAACAAAATTGAATCTTGAAATGGCTTCAACACAAGAAATGGTGAGAATAGCCCTTAATTATAAACCCGATCTCTCCACCCTTGTTCCTGAGAGAGTAGAGGAGTTAACAACAGAGGGAGGGCTTGATGTTATTACCCATTTTGACCATCTAAAAACAGTTGTAAGCCAGCTGAAAGCGGGAGAGATAGAGGTATCAATATTTGTTGACCCTGACGAGGAACAGATTAAAGCATGCCACAAATTAGGGGTTTCGACAATTGAGATAAACACGGGAAAATACGCTGAGGCAAAGAGTACCCAGAGGCAAGAGGAGATTTCAAAGATAGAAAGATGTGCAAGACTTGCCAGAAAACTGGGCTTGAAAATTGCAGCAGGTCATGGCTTGGATTACAGAAATATTGTTCCAATAATAAAGATACCTGAAATTGAGGAATTGAGCATAGGATTCAGTATAATGGCAAGAGCTTTATATGTCGGAGTTGAGAGAGCTGTGAAAGAAATGCTTGAGCTCATAAGAATTTACAGGCAAACCTTTTGAGATTTTTAAAATTTCTACTATTATTACTAATCTTTGCAATTTTATTAATTTTAACTTACAAACCCTTAACCTTTAAACCCGCTCCTTCCCCATCTAAAATTCCTGAAATTATAGGAGCAATCCATGTCCATTCAAATCTTTCCGATGGTAGATTACCTCCTGAAAAGATTGCGGAATCAGCTAAAAAAAGCGGACTTGATTTTGTAATTTTGACAGACCATGGGAATCCAAATTTGAAAGTTATTGAAAGGGAAGGAGAAATGAATGGGGTCTCAATAATTTCAGGCTCCGAAATCTCTCTATTTGAAGGCTCTCTACTTGCTGTTGGTGTTAAAAAACCACCCTATAGAATCTCTCCTGTTCCGAATGAGGCAATTGATGACATAGAGGAGCTTGGAGGTGTTTCGATAATTGCCCATCCAGAGAGGGATAATAATAAATATAAGATATTGAATTTAAATAAAACAGATGGAATAGAGATCATTGACCTTGACGACGAGATAAGAAAGAATGGAATTTTCCCAATATTTAAAGCTCTTCTAATCTACCCAATCAATTCTCGCTATTCCCTTCTCAGCCTCATTGAAAGACCAACTGATCAAATAAAACTCTGGGATGGGATGCTTAAAAGGGGAAAAGTTTCAGGATTTTATGGTCTGAATCTTCACGGAAAAATATGGATTTTCCCCTTTTCCTACTCGAAAATTTTTAATCTAATGAGAATACATATACCTGTTGAGGGGAGAAAGTTAGAGAAATTTGAGGAAGTAAAAAAATTAGTCATAAAATCTCTTAAAGAGGGCAATTTCTTCTCTGCCATCGATGGTGCTGGAGACTCAAGGGGATTCAGATTTTATCTTTTGGAGAAAGGAGATTCTGGGAAAGACTCTTATTTCAATTTGGAGCTCCCATACAAATCAAAATTTGAAGCTGTTTTATTCAAGGACGGCATGAGGTTTTTTACGACGGAAAAAGAGAAATCAATCATAAAAATAAGTGAAAATGGTGTTTACAGGGTGGAAGTTTATTTGAAGGATAGCCCTGTTCTAAAAAGGAATGTTCCATGGATTCTTTCAAATCCAGTTTATTTTGGGAAAGGAGAGGTATCTAAAAAGGAAGAGACAGAATTGGAAAAGTTTGAATTCTTTGACATTAAAAAGCTAATTCCTGAAAATGACGAAAGCTCTGAAGGGGAAATAAAATTTTCAGGAGATTCAATTATCTGGGATTACAGACTTGGCTTTTCATCGTCCTCAAGACCCCATGTCTGGTGTGCCCTTGCTTTCAGAGAGAAATTTTCCCTTGAGGGGTTTAAGGGGATTGGGATAGAAGCAATGGGTTTACCTTCTTCAAGAATCTGGCTTCAGATAAGGGATAGAGAGAATGGAGAAGAGAGATGGTGGAGTGTTTCCTTAAAAGTCAAGGAAGATTTGAAAGAAAGATTCTTTAAATTTGAAGATTTTATTCTCACAGAGGGAAGGAAAGGGAATTTAAAGCTTAAAAATTTAGTGGGTCTCTTTCTCATAATAGACAAAGGCTCAATGTGGGAGGGGAGTTCTGGAGAGATAAAGATCAAATCAATTTTCGCATTTAAGTAAACATTAATTTTCAATTTGGAAGTTTATTTTTTTTCGATATATAATTTTTCATTGAAATTTGGAGGTCGCTATGAAAAGAAGAGATTTTTTTAGTTTATCAGGATTGATTCTTTCAAGTCCATTTTTACCCTTTGAAAGTTTTGGATATATTTCCAATTCTTCATCAGGAAAGACACTGGTAAAAGCTAAAATCTATGAAGTTAAGCTTAAACATGCATGGGGACTCTCAAGGGGCACATGGACTGTGAGAAGAAATGTTCTTGTTAAAATTGAAAAGGATGGGATCACAGGTTTTGGAGAGGCAGCTCCCATTGCAAGATACAACGAAAGCGCCGAATCTGCCCTTTCTTTTATTGAGAAAGCAAAACCTATTCTGGAGAAAAATCTTTGGGAGTATTACGAAAGGTGGAAGGAGATAGACTCCCTATCTCCTGGAGAGCATGCAGGCAAAGCAGCCATCGATATGGCAATTCTCGATTGGGTCTGCAAAAAGCTTAATGTTCCTTTATACAGATTTTTGGGTTTAAACAAAGAAAAGACTCCCATCACAACATTTTCAATTGGAATAGATGAAGTTGAAGTTATGAAGGAGAAAGTTAAAGAGACTAAGGATTTCCCAATTTACAAAATAAAAGTTGGAACAAAGGATGACAAGAAGATAATCGAAGGTATAAGAGAAGTTACTGATAAACCCTTGAGGGTTGATGCGAATGAGGGATGGAAGTCAAAGGAGGAAGCTCTTGAAATGATAAACTGGATGGCTGAGAAAGGGGTTGAATTCATTGAACAACCTTTGCCAGCTTCAATGCTCGAAGAGCAAGCATGGCTTAAGGAGAGATCAAAAATTCCGATCTTTGCGGATGAGAGCTTAATGACATCATCGGATATGCCAAAAATAGCTAACGCTTTTCACGGAATAAATATAAAATTGATGAAATGTGGAGGAATCCAGGAGGCAACAAGAATGGTTGCAATGGCTCGAGCTTTCGGTTTAAAGGTTATGCTCGGTTGCATGATTGAGACATCATGCGGAATTACTGCAGGAGCTTCGATATCTCCCCTTTTTGATTATGTTGACCTTGATGGAAATCTTCTAATAACCAATGATCCCTTCAAAGGAGTTGAAACTTTAAAAGGGAAATTGATCCTTCCTGAAAAACCAGGACTCGGATTAGAAGTCTTGGAGAAAATATGGGATTGATTTTTAATGATAAAAGTTTTAAATGAAGATTTTATTGTCGAGGAAAAGGCTGACATCCCCTTTCAAGAGAATGGGGAATTTGGAGTTTACATTCTTGAAAAAAGGGATTGGAACACTCTTGACCTTTTAAACAGAATATCAAAGATACTGAAAATCTCTATATCCTCAATTTCCTACGGTGGCAAAAAGGATAAACACGGAATAACTTTTCAGTTCATAACAATAAAGAATAAAAGGGATTTTAGCACAGAGGGTAAAGATTTTTCCCTAAAGTTTGTTGGAAGAAGTCCAAGACCAATGGGACCTGACCTTATCCTCTCAAACTCTTTTAAAATAACATTGAGAAATATAAAAAGCCTTGAAAATTTCTATTCAAATCTCGAAGAAATAAAAAAGTATGGTGTTCCAAATTTCTTTGATGACCAGAGATTCAGAAGCTTTGATCCAAGAAGGGGATTTTTTGGCGAGAAAATTGTTAAGAAGCAGTGGAATGGAGCTCTTCAGGTCTTTCTAACATCAATTTATCCTGATATGAAAGGGGAGGAGAAAAAGAGAAGGGAAGAGATTTTTAAAAACTGGAAGAACTGGGATAAATGCTTTGAAATTGCAGAAAGCAATTTGGAGAAGAAAATTTTTAAGATTCTAAAGGAAGAAGAGGATCCTGCAAAGGCTCTCCATCTTATTCCAAAGGAGGAAGTTTCCATGCAGTATTCTTCCTTTCAATCCCATATCTGGAATGAGGTATTGAGAAGATTCATAAAAATAAAGGTAAAGGAAATTTTTGAGGTAAAGGGGATTGAAGGTCCTTACCTTTTCTGGAAAAAATTGGATGATGAGACACTCTCTTATTTCAAAGATTTAAAAATTCCAACTCCTTCAGCAAAAATGAAATTTAATGACAGGATAATAGAAAATTTATTCGAACAAGTTTTAAAAGAGAAAGGAATTAAAAGGGGGAATTTCAGAACATCGGTTCTGAGAAAGGTTTATTTCAGATCCTTTGATAGAAAAGTTCTTTTAATCCCAGAGGATTTAAAGGTCTTAGAGGATGGTGATGATGATCTTAACAAAGGAAGGAAAAAGATTAAGATAGAATTTTCCCTTCCAAGGGGCTCTTATGCAACAATTATCACGAAAAGATTGGAGGTAGAATGGAAAAAAGATTGAAAATTCTTTCCATAAGTCTTTGGGCAGGTTCTTTTTGGGATTGGGGCGCCTCAATTTTGATAATTTTCTTCCCTTCAACAGTTCTTCTCTTCGGAGTTCCATATCCGCAGGAAATTATGTATTTTAGATT
>CAZFCI010000223.1:0-6904 GCA_964517525.1 uncultured Clostridia bacterium
AGCCTTATAATAGGTCCTCCAGCATCAGCTTACCAACTAACTTATGATTTAAAAAAGATGTATTTTCTTTCAGCTATTTTCGGAATGACAATCACAACTTTCGGACTTTTTTTATCACTCTTTTTACCCATTTCCCCTGGAGCTCTAATAGTTCTTGGGAGTGGACTTCTCGTGGGTATAACAATTTTAATTTCGCCAAAGAGGAGGTTTAGCCAATGAATTTGAGAGAATTTTTTGACATGCTTGCTCCTCAATGGGATGAGAGATTGGAAAAGGAGGACCTTGAAAAGGTTAAAAGACTCATTGGTGAAATTGAGATAAGAAATGGAAATATTCTTGATTGCGGTTGTGGCACAGGGATTCTCTACCCATTTCTTCTTGAAAAAGTAGGATCAAAGGGGAAAATTTTTGAGATGGACATTTCTTTCAATATGTTGAAAATTGCTAAAATGAAAAATCCCAAGCTCATCCTTCAGGGTGATGCTGAATCCATGCCATTTTCCTCCTCTTCCTTTGACACTATTATATTTCTCAATGCCTTCCCGCATTTTAGAAATAAAAAGGTTGTCCTGAAGGAAAGTTTCAGAATTTTAAAAGAAGGGGGTAAGCTCTTTATCCTCCACACATTTCCCAGAGAAGAGGTGAATTCTTTTCACAAAAATTATGGGGGGATTATTGCAGAGGATATTTTACCTGAAAATCCTGAAATTATCTCAATGCTTGAAGAGGAAAATTTTTCAAAAATAAGAATAATTGAAAAAGATACATTCATACTTTCTGCGGAAAAAGGTGGGGAGTAACTTTAAAAATTTCTTTCTTAATCTATCTTTTCTTGACTTGTTTAACTATTTAAACTAAAAATGGAAGAGGAGGAGGATTTATGATTGAGTTATGTACATTTCCATTAATTTTATTTTTTATTGTGATTGTCCTTCTAATTTTTAGCCTGCAATTAAAAAGTTTCAAAGACAGTGTAAAAAGGGAAATAGAGATCTTAAGGAAAGACATAATTAAAATAAAGGAAAAAATTGAGAAGATATACCCTGAACTAAAAGAAGAGCTTAAAGAACCTGAAGCAAAGATTGAAATTGGAAAGTTGGGAAAAGAAATAATTCCCGCTGATATTAGAATTCAAAAGAAGGAAGAGAAAAAAGTTTTTGAAAGGCTTAGCGCAAATATTTTCATATGGATAGGTGCTTTATCCTTTGTTCTTGCCAGCGCTTTTCTAATAAAATATTCAATTGAAAAGGGCTTAATTTCTCCTTCTGTCAGAGTTTTAATGGGAATATTTTTTGGGCTGGTTCTTCTTTTGTTAGGAGAATTTATACAGAAAAGGAGCAGAAAGGTTGGTGATGGTATATCCGCAGGAGGGATTGGAGTTCTCTATCTTTCTTTATACTCTACTGTCTCCATTTATCATTTAATTCCTCCAGCACTGGGATTTTTCTTAATGGCTATTGTCACAGCAATAGCAGTTCTTCTTTCGTTTTTCAGAAGTCCTGTAATTGCAATCTTAGGACTCCTTGGTGGTTTCCTCACTCCCATTCTTATTAGATTTGAAGAGCCAAGACCTGAGAATGTATTCCCTTTCATAATAATTCTTCAGATAGCATTGGGTATGGTTGCATTAAAAAGAAATTGGTTCTATTTACTTTTCCTTTCCCTCTTGGGAGGATTTTTATGGAGTTTTTTCTGGTTAATTCTATTCTTTGAAAAGCCCCATTTTCTCTGGGTAGGTTTTTATGCAATTATCTCCTCCGCATTTTTTAACTTATTTTTTGCCAAAAAGGAATTGGCTTCAAAAACTCAGTATGTCTACTTAGGTAAGGCTTCAGTAGTATCTTCCTTTATCATACTTTCAATGTTGACAAAAATCTCAAATTTTGAATTGAAGGAGTGGATATTTTTCTCCTTTGTTTTAACCGCCACCCTGATTATTTCCCGTTTGAAAATTCAATATTCAAATTTAGCCTACATCTCTTTAGCATTTGTTTTGTTCCTTCTCTTTCTCTGGAAGCCAGTTCTACAATTGGACATAAATAGGTATCTTCTAACATGCTTATTTTATTCAAGCCTTTTTATATTTCTTCCATGGATATTTATGTTAATATGGAAGTCTGAAAAGGAGGAGCAATGGGCTTTACTATCTTCCATTTCTTCAATTTTGTTTTTCTTACTCGCATATTACAAGGCATATGAACTAAAAGGATTCCACTGGGGCATCGTTACTTTAATACTTTCCTTCCTATTTTCCTTTTTCACCCTCATCTCCTTTAAAATATTTGATAAAAAAGTTGTTTCCATCTTTGCGATCTCAGCCTCCCTTTTCTTGAGTTTGACCGTCCCCCTTGAGCTTAAGAGGGAATGGATAGCAGTGGCATGGGCTATGGAGATTCCAGCAATTATTTTTATATCAGATTGGTTAAAAATACCGAAAATAAAAGGTTTTCTTATAATATTAACCATCTTTGTAATGTTCAGACTCTTGAATCCATTTGTTTTGGAATACCCTATCGGGGATATGGTTATATTCAATTGGATTACTTATGGTTTTGGAATACCAATACTATCAATGGCTCTATCCGCCTGGAAAGCTTATAGAATGAAAGATAAATCTCTATCGGAATTATGGCAGGGGTGCACAATATTCCTTTTCTTTGTCTATATAACACTCCAGATAAGGCAAGCATTTCATCCTGGGAAAGTTATTTCAAGGAATTTCTTCATAGAAGAATGGGGAGTAATATCAATTTTCTGGCTTCTATTGGCTATATCTCTGATTCTCCTTCACAGAAAACTTGGCATTCGCTCCCTCATTATTAGTAGTAAATGGATTATAATTGCCACTATTATTCAGAGCTTATTTTGCCAGATAATTTTTTACAATCCCATGATATATTGTTCCTCTGTAGGAAGCATTCCCATTATTAATAAATTGATTATTTTGTATTTGCTTCCCTCCTTTCTTTTCGCAATAGCTGGGAAAGAAATGGAAAGAAAAGGTAGAAAAACTCTTCCTTACTTTTGTTATTCATTCTCTTTATTACTATTGTTTTTATTTGTAACTCTTGAAGTTCGTCAAATTTATAGGGGTGAGTTTATTTATAGTGGGAAAGCTACATTAGCAGAAAAATATACATATTCAATAGCATGGATTTTAATGGGTATCCTCCTTGTAATTATTGGAATAATAAGAAGAAGCGACATTTTAAGATACTCTTCCCTTGTTGTAATGGTAATTTCAATATTCAAAGTATTTCTATACGATTCCTTAGCTCTTAAAGATCTTTATAGAATTCTTTCCTTCGTTGGCTTGGGAGTCAGTCTTTTCTTGCTTGCCTATCTTTATCATAATGTAGTGTTTAAGAGGGAAAACGGAGATTTTTAAAAGCAAATCAAGAAATGATTTAGTAGCATTTAATTGACTTGACATTGATTTTTTTAATTTAATAAAATAGAGAATGAGTCTAAAAAGGAGGGGTAATGAGAGCTCCTTTCACCTTTGATGATATAATCGGTTATGAGGAGGTAAAGGAGGAGGCAAGGAGACTTGCAAGAACTGAAGAAAATATTCTGATAATTGGGGAATCAGGGGTTGGGAAAAGACTCTTTGCATCAGCAATTCACAATGAATCAAGGAAGGGGAAACCCTTTGTAACTGTTCACTGTCCCAATATTCCTCAAACCCTCGTTGAATCTGAACTTTTTGGTCATAAAGAAGGAGGTTTTAATGAAATATAAACTAATTTTTACTTTTGCTTTGACTTTATTATTAAATTGCCATTCATCAAGAGATACAGGGAATACAAGAGGGGTTGAAATAGTTGAAAATAAAGCAATTCCATCAAATCCAAATTTAACTTTAAAATTCGAAAAAGATTTAGAGATAACCAATGACTCATGGTTTGATGTTTACTTCACTGTTGATGGAGAAGAAAATATCTACTTTGTAGATATTCAAAAGAAAGAGATTCTTTTTTATAAATACAGTAAAAATGGGAAATTATTGCTGAAAAAAGGTTTTCCAAGAGGACAGGGACCAGATGAGATATTTAATCCCTTACTAATACAATCCACTGAAGATAAAATAATGATTTATGACAAGGGAAATCAAAGAATAGCAGTTTTCAACAAAAATCTTGAGATTGAAAATTTAATAAAGTCAGCTCGACATCTCTGGGGAATTCATCTTGATTCCCAAAATAACATTTATGCCTATGAATTAAAACCAACTTTCAAAGGAACATTTATGACATTTAAGAGGCTCTCTTCTGATCTCAAGAAAGATGAGATAAAGTATTTTGAATATCCTATTAATTCCAAGATAAAAGATGAAAGTGGGGTCTCAATCATCAGACCTTACGATTCCTTTTCAATAGTAAGGATAGACAATTCAGACAATATCTGGTATGCAATGTCAGACAAATACGAGATATATAAAGTCTCACCAAAGGGGAAAATTTTAAAGAAAATATTAAAAGATGAACCATCTCAACCTTTTAAGATAAGTGAAGAGAGAATAAAAAAGTTAGAATCCCTTATATTCCCTGTAAAAGTTCCTTTCAAATACAAATTTGAATTTCCAAAAAATCAACTTAAGATATGTAATTTCTTCATCTTAGAAAATAATTTTTTGCTTGTTCTGACATACAAGTATGACGATGGAAAACATAAAACAATCTTTGCTGATCTATTTGACGACAAAGGCATTTTTGTCTCAACGGTTGAGGTTCCAACTTACGATAGACCCTACATCTCAGACACTGGATTTTTCAAAAGGAATACGGAGGCTCTATTCAGAAAAAATTATTTTTACACAATTACAATGGATGAAGATTCAGAAAAATTTACCCTTACAAGATACAAAATTAACTTTTTCAAAAAGTAAAAAAGTTATGAGTTTAGATAGGAGATTTGATTCCAGATTAAAAAATATGAATAATAAGAAAGCGAAGGGTTTAATGAGGGTGATTTTAGCTATTTTCATTATTTTTTCTTTTGTTCTCTCCTCCTTTTCCCAAGAAATTGGAAAGATGGAGGAGAGGGCTGAGGTTTATCTTGTTGTTGTTCCAGTAATTGTTTTAGACAAGGAAAGGAATTTTGTTGAGGGTTTAAAGAAGGAGGATTTTGAGGTTTTTGAGGATGGGAAAAGGCAGGAGATTGAAACATTCTATGTTGAGAGATTCTCAGAAGGTAAGCTTCAGATAGAGGGTATTGAGAGAGGAGAGAAGTTGAAGAAGAAGGTTTTAGGGCAGAGGACAATAGTTATAATATTTGACACAATGATAACAAATCCTTTTCATATTTCTCGGCTGAAGGAACCCCTTGAGAAATTTCTGAGGGATTTTCTCAGGAAGGAGGACAGGTTAGCGGTTTTTATAGGAGGGAAATCCTACATCTGGTGGGGAGGGAATTTCTTCTCTTCATCTTCTGATCCAGTGGGGGAAATTATTAAGAAGGCAATGTTGGGACCTTTTACTGCAGAGGATTTAGCAAGAAATTTGGAAGGGCTAAAAAGAAGTGAAAAGCTTAATTTCTCAGAGATTCTCTATGAAATGATTTTCTTCCAGTCTTTGCAAAGATTAAAGGACATTGCAGATAGTCTGAAAAAGCTTGAAGGGGAAAAGATTGTAATTCTTCTTTCAGAAGGTTATGGAAGTATTGATAGTCCGAGGAGTAAGCGTAGGGAGCTTCAGGATCCTGAATTCCTTGCTAAATTCTTCAGCGACTCCAATTCGAGGGTTTATTCTGTGAGCATAGAAGGGCTTAAGAGTGATGCAACAGCAGAAGGATTTAGATCTATTTCTGAAAGGGAAAAATACACTCAATCCATGAGCCTTTCAACCTTCAATCAACTCTGCCTCCGCCAGCTCAGTCATGACACAGGAGGAATATCAATAACAAATACCAATGACATGAATGAAGGACTTCAGCTAATAGGGAAAGCAATGAGTCAATCTTATGTTCTTGGATATACTCCAAAGAACAGAAGTATGGATGGAAGATACAGGAAGATAGAAGTAAAGGTCAAAAAGAAGGGATTGGAGGTAAGGCATAGGAGAGTATATTTTGCATCGGATACAAGTTCTGAGAAATACAAAGAACTTGAGGATTATCTAAGGAAAGGGGATTTGAAGAAAGCTTTAAATCTTGAGATAAAGGAGATGGATTTCTCAGGAAGATGCAAGGTCTTTGCAATAAATCCTAAAAATCTTGGAGCATTTCCAGTTAGCATAGAAGGAGGAAAGGAGGAGAAGTTCTATCTATCGAAAGTTCAAATTCTTGCCCAGATTGAGAAAGGAAGAAAGCTCATAAAAAAGATTGAAGATGAGATATTTTTTGATGTAAGGGAAAAGGAGATTCAAAAAAGACCTTTTATCTACATTCTCAGCGAACTTCAGGAAGGGAGATACAAGATAAGAATTTTAGCAAAGGACATAGTGAGGGAGGAGATTAAATATGGGGAGAAGGAATTTGAAGTTGGAAGAGGGGAAGAAGAGCTGAAATTTTTCTTTGTCAATGAATCAGGGACAAATCGTTTCATTGGAGAGACTTTCTGTCTTACTGAATTTGAAGGAAGGATTCTCTATCCTGAGCCAGGTAAGGAATTCTCAAGGAAGGGAATGCTTCCTATATATTTTGAATATTTATCAAAAAAGGAAGGGGGAAGCGGATATAGAACTCAAAATATACAAAGGAGAGGAGAAGATAAAGAACATTCGAAAGAAACTAAATCTTAAAGAAGGGAAGAATCAATCCTACATAAGTATCCCTCTTTCAGAACTTCAGGAAGGGGAATACACTCTTGAGGTGATCCTGAGAGAGCCTGAAGGAAAGGAATGCAAAAGGACAGAAAAGTTCAGGGCTTTTTAAATAAAATTCAAGGAGGGGCAAATGAGAAAAG
>CAZFCI010000224.1:0-6093 GCA_964517525.1 uncultured Clostridia bacterium
TTGTTAGAAATAATTTCTGAACATTTCAATGTTCCTAAAACAAGGATTTCTATAGTAGCAGGTCTTCGTTCAAAGAATAAAATTCTTGAAATAAAATAATGAAAATTTTTGATGAGATTTTGCAGGCGGAAAAAAGAATAAAGAAATTCATAATAAAAACCCCCCTTCTTAAATCTGATCCATTGAGTGAACTCTCTGGTTGCAATGTTTTCCTGAAACTTGAGAGCGAGCAAATTACAGGCTCCTTCAAGGCAAGAGGAGCCTTCAACAAATTGCTCTCCATACCTAAGGGGAAAAATGTAATAACTGCTTCAACAGGTAATCATGGTCTTGCTGTTGGATACTCTGCTAAAAAGCTTGGCTTAAATTGTAGAGTTGTTATTCCAAAAAACATTTCAGATTTCAAAATTAAAAAACTTAAAGAGTTTGGAATAGACATTGAATTTTTTGGAGAAGATTGTGTTGATGCTGAATACTTTGCAAAAAGAAAAGCTGAGGAGGAAGGGCTAACATATATTTCTCCTTACAATGATATTAAGGTTATTGCAGGACAAGGAACAATAGGAATGGAGCTAAAAGAGCAAATAAAAAATATTGATTCAGTTCTTGTTCCTGTTGGAGGTGGAGGTATGATTTCTGGAATTTCTGTTTTTTTAAAATCAATCAATGCAAAAATAAGGATTTTTGGATGCCTCCCCGAGAACTCTCCAGTGATGAGGGAGTCTATAAAGAAGGATAGAATAGTTAATATGAAAACAGAGGAGACATTATCAGATGCAACTGCTGGAGGTATTGAGGAAGGTTCTATAACCTTTGAAATATGTAAAAAATATGTTGATGATTTTTTCCTCGTCTCTGAGGAAGAGATAGAAAATGCAATTTTTACAATTTTTGAAAATCACAATAAAATAATTGAAGGTGCAGGAGCATTGCCAGTTGCTACACTCTTGAGATTTAAGGACAGATTCAAAGATCAGAATGTTATTCTGATTTTATCTGGCTCCAACATAGATTGGGAATTTTTTAAGAAAAGAAGAGCCTCTGCATGAGATTATTTTTTACAATTTGAAATTTTGACTGCTCTGAAATAAAATTCATAAAATGGAAACCTGTAAAATAAGGGTTGGGAAATTTCTTTTTAAATGGAGAAGTTTCACTCAGCTCCCATGGATAATAGTTGTTCTAATTCTATTGAAGCCGTATTATCCATCATTTTCGCTCCAGCTTGAACCTTTTTTAACCCTTGCTGGAATAATGATAACTCTTTTTGGTGAAATTCTCAGAATATGGGCTTACCTTTATGCTTCTGAAGGAACATCGGGTAGAGAAAACTATCTGAGGGCAGACTCCCTTAACATAGATGGTCCCTACGGGATTGTAAGGAATCCTCTTTATCTTGGGAATTTCCATATTGTAGGTGGGCTTTTGATATTATTTTCAAATATAATCGCTTTTATCATAGGAATTGCATTTCTTATCTTTCAATATTCCTTTATAGTTCAAGCAGAAGAAAATTATCTAAAAGATAAATTCGGTAAGGAATGGATCAGTTATAAGAACAGTGTTCCAAAATTCTTTCCAAAGATTAAAAATTTGGAAATTGCTGGATCAAAGAGAAAAAACTTGCTCACAAAGGTTATCTTCAAGGAAACGGATACAATTTTTAATATTCTCACAATGTTATTTCTAATTATTCTCCTGAAAATAAACCATTTAAAAGGACTGAACACAAAAGAAATTATCCATGCGTTTCTTTTTTACTCTCCCCTTCTTCTTCTCTATGTATTTTTAAAAATATTAAAAAAATAAATGTTTTTCTTGCAAATAACCTGATAATTTTGATAGAATAAAAGGGAGTTTTAGGAGGTTAGGATGTTGCCTAAAAAAATATGCATTGTAGATGGAATAAGAACCCCATTTATAAAATCCTGGACTCTTTTTAACGATGTTCACCCTGTAGAACTGGGAAGAATATGCGTCCAGGAGCTAATCTGGAGAAACAACCTTGACCCAAACCTTGTCTCGGAAGTAATTTTTGGGAATATTGCCCAACCTGCTGATTCTGCTAATATTTCGAGGGTGATTGCTTTGAGAGCTGGACTTCCGAGAAAAACAACTGCATATACTGTGGGAAGAAACTGCGCCTCTGGTCTGGAAGCAATCAGTTCTGCAGCTGAGAAGATTTCCCTCGGACTTGCTGACATCGTTATAGCAGGAGGGGTTGAATCCATGAGTCAGATCCCTCTTCTTTACAGAAAGGAAGCAGTTGAGTTCTTTGGAGCCATGAACAAAGCCAAGACAACATGGCAAAGATTGAAAACCTTTACAAGAATCCCCTTAGGTAAGATGCTGAATCCTGTGGTGGCAGTCTTCCAAGGGCTTACTGACCCTGTTGCAGGAATGATAATGGGAGATACTGCCGAACTACTTGCAAGAGAGTTCAAGATTTCAAGGCTGGAACAGGACAAATTTGCTCTTCTCAGCCATAACAGGGCGGAAAAAGCTCAAAATGAGGGAAGGCTGAGGGAAGAAATAGTTCCTGTTTACACTCCTCCCAACTACGATAAAGCAGTTGAAGAGGACAATGGAATAAGAAAGGGACAGACTCTCGATTCTCTTCTCTCATTGAAGCCATTCTTTGATAGAAGAAATGGGACAGTAACTGCTGGTAATTCTTCCCAAATTACAGATGGTGCAGCTGCAGTTTTAATTATGACTGAGGAAAGGGCTAAGGAGTTGGGGCTCCAACCCCTCGGCTATTTGAGAAGTTATGCTTATGCGGGTCTTGATCCTGAAAGAATGGGTCTTGGTCCTTTCTTCTCAACACCAATTGCTTTAAAGAGAGCTGGTGTATCCTTTAAGGATATCCAGCTAATCGAGCTAAATGAAGCCTTTGCAGCTGTTGTGATTGCTAATGAGATCGCCTTTAAATCAAAAGAATTTGCCCAGAAATATTTTGGTTTTTCTGAACCAATAGGAGAAATAAATAGAGAAATATTAAATGTAAACGGTGGTGCAATTGCTCTTGGACATCCAGTTGCTACCTCTGGAACTCGCCTTGTAATTACCCTCCTTAAAGAGATGAGGAGGAGGAGACTTGAACTTGGGCTTGTTACTCTTTGCGTGGGAGGAGGACAGGGAGGAGCAATGGTCTTGGAGATAAAGTGAAAAAGGAGTTTAATATGATGATAGTAAAAGAAAAATTTGAAAATTTTTATCATTTTTATCCTTATCCCGTTGCATTTATAGGGGTAAAATATCAAGAAAAAATCAACTTTATGTCTGCTGCATGGCACTCTCCTCTTTCCATGAAACCACCGCTCTTTGCTGTTATGATTTCCAAGAAGAGGCTAACCCATAGTTTGATCACAAAGGCAAAGGAATTTTCAGCTAGCTTTCTCCCCTTTGAGAATAGAAAATGCTCAGCATTTTGCGGAAGGACATCTGGAAGGGATAGAGATAAGGTAAAGGATTTCTCCATTGAACTCATCAATCCTGTAAAAATCTCCTCTCCTCTTATGGCTGGTTCCTATGCGGGCCTCGAATGTAAGCTTTATGACATCAGGGAATATGGAGACCATGATTTAATTGTTGGAGAGGTTGTTGTGATTCATGAGGATCCTAATTACTTCGATAAAGACGGAAGATTACTCGTAGAAAAAGTAAAACCGATTTTATATCTTGGCATGGATTTTTATGTGTCAACTTCGTCTGAGACCCTTGAAAAAATAACCCTTTAAAAGGTTTTAAATTGAGATTTTTAAAAGCTGTATTCCCTCTTCTATTATACTTTACAAGCACTCTTTTCTCCCAGATCAACTTCCCAATAAATCATTTCATACTCGGCAATGGATTGAATGTTGTTCTTCTTGAAGATAGAAAATTACCAGTAATTACCTTAGCAATTGTTTATCATACAGGTTCAAGGGATGATCCTGTTGGAAAAACTGGAATGGCTCAACTTATGCAAAGTATAATGTTTTCAGGAACGGAAACAGTTCCACCAATGGGGCATTTTGCAATGATAAGAAGATATGGAGGAAGGGTAAATGCCTTTGTAACTGAGGATTATATAATTTTCTATCAAACCCTCCCCTCTTCACAGCTCAGAACAGTACTCTGGTTAGAATCGGAAAGAATGAAGAGTTTGAAAATTGAGGGTGGTTTTTTCATGAGACAGAAAGAACTTTTAATCGCTGAAATTAGAAGGAGACTGGAGACAGAGCCATTTGCTGAGGGCTTCCTCAAAGTGAACGAGATCTCCTTCGTCAATTTTCCCTATGCTCATCCTGTAATGGGATATGTAGAGGATATTGAAAATATAGAACTGGAGGATATAAAAAAATACTACCTTAATTATTTTCAACCTTCCAATGCATGGCTCATTCTTGTTGGTGATTTCAACCTTGACAGCTCAATCAATTTGATAAAGGAGTTTTTTGAGCAAATCCCCTCAAAAAAGGTAAACCTTTCGAATCCTCCCTCAGAAGGTTATAGAAGAGGTGAGCTCAGAATGAGGACATTTAAAAAAGGAATTTATCAAAACATTGTTTATATTGCATATGCAATTCCACCTCGCTCTTCTCCTGAATTTTATGTTTTAAAAGTTATAGAATATATTCTTCTCCATGATAAAAATTCTATTTTACCAAAAGAAATAATGAGGAAAAGAAATCTCGCCCAGGAAATAACTGGCGAGGCTGAAGAAAGGGAGGGAACATCCCTCTTTACCTTTTTCCTCTTAGGAAGGCCTGGTATTCCTTCAGAGATGCTTTCTGCTCATTTCAACTATCACATTGAAAAGTTCTCGAATTCTGTCATAAGTGCCTGGGAAGTGGAGAGGGCAAAGAATAGCCTTGCAACAGAATATTTGGATAGCCTTATGACAACAGAGGGGAAAGCTCTTGCCATTGCTAAATTATGCATTTACAGCGGTAGTCCCCATTTGCTAAATTCAGAGCTAAAAAAATTTTTAAAAGTTAACCAATTTGATGTTTACAGGGTTGCAAGGAAATATTTTGATAAGGATAACGGAGTCTTTATATATGTTATCCCACAGAAGTAAACTAATTTTGAAGATTCTATTTTTCTTAATTTTTGCCAGCAAGTTTTTATTTCCTGAACTCCTTGAAATAAGAAATGCTCAAGAGTTCTATCTTTCTAACAAATTAAGAGTAATTTTTATTAAGGAAAAGGATTTCCCCCTTGTCAGACTTAGAATGGTAATTTTCAATGGTGAATCCTCATCTTTTCCTGGCATGGAAGGGCTTGCCACCCTCACTGCAAGGTCCTTTTTCAAGGGTTCTATCCTTCTCCCTGAACAACAGCTTTCCCGTTTGCTATCCTATTATGGAGTGAAAATAACCTGTGAGGTAAGGGAGGAAAAAACATCTTTTTCCATATCTCTGCCAAAGGATAACTTTGAGAGATTCCTAACCATTCTCAATGACCTACTTCTAAGAAACACATTTCCTGAAGATTCTCTCAATGAAGAAAGAAATTTAATAATAAGAGAGATGAGAAGGAGGAATGAAGATCCTTCTTATCTTACATATTCCTTTTTCTACAAAAACCTTTTAAAAAGAACTCCTTATCCAAAAATTTTCTTTACAGAAGAGAGTCTGAAAAAGATCACTTCCCAGAATTGTCTAACATTTATAAAAAGATATTATATCCCCAATAATTCAGCTCTTTTTGTCTGGGGAGATTTTGATTCTGATTATCTTAAAAGAACACTTGAAAAATGGTTGGCAGGGTGGAAGGAAAGAAGTCTATTCTACCCATATGTTCCCTCCCTCACCCCTTTCAGAGAAAATATTGTCTCAATATTAAATTTGCCCTTACAAGATTCATTCTTTATAATGGGGAATGTGCTCAATGTCAACAGCATTGATGAAATAGCAGGTTTGCTAATTTTAAATGAGGTGATTGGGGGGTCAGATTTCAGCAGAATAAGTTTGAAATTTAAAGATACCTTAGGATATTGCAATTTTATTGAGAGTAGTGTTATTTTCCATAAGAAAGGCACTATTTTCTTTATTTCGGGTATTTGTAGAAACGAGAAAGTTAAGGAGGTTATACTGGGTATACTAT
>CAZFCI010000225.1:0-24982 GCA_964517525.1 uncultured Clostridia bacterium
ATTGTTAAATATTCTTTCTTGAAGGTTATAAGCATCCAAGAGCTCCTTAAAAGCTCCTTTATAATCATTTTTATAAGCCAAAAATTCTGAATAATGTCTTTTGGTTTGTTTTTTTTCATATAATAATTCTTTTTCTTTTAAAGTATTAAATACTTCTTCAAAAATTTTCTCTGCTCTTTCTTTGTTTCCTTAAATCATTTCCTCACGAGCAAGATTGGTTGCAGTAATGACAATATTTCTTGGATAGCCAATCTTTTTAGAAATCTTATAACTTTCTTCGTAGTATGAGGATGCCAACTTATGATTTCCTTTAGCCTCATAAATTACAGCAATATCATTAAAACAGCAAGAAAGAGTATACAGGTCGTTTTCTTTCTTCGCTATTTCAATGGCTTCCTCCTTTACTTTTAATGCTTCTAAATCTCTTCCCAAAAGGTGAAGCACATTCCCCTTTTCATTTAAAGAATTTATCAATCTGATATTATTTTTTGTCTTTTTAGAATAATCGATTGCCTTCTCAAAAAATTTTAAGGCATCATTAAATTGTTCCAAATTTCTATTGGTCATGCCACAAAAATATGCTGCTACCGATGCTAACTCAAGAAAACCATTTTCCTCTGCAATCATAAGGGCTTGATAACTATTTTTTAAAGAGATATCATATTGAGTCTGAAGGAAAAAACAGCGAGCCAGATTTATTAAAGCTGTGGATTCCAATTTTTTATCCTTTAATTCTTTTGATATTGAAAGGGCATTTAAAAAGGGAATTTTCGCTTCCCATTCCCTTCCCTCTTTATATAATGCTTCACCAAGTTTTGTATTTAACTGAAATTTTAATTTATTTATTTCATTTGATTTTTCATTTTCCAGCAGACTTAAGCCTTTTCTAAAGGAAAGCTCTGCTTTATTAAAATCATTGGATTTTAAAAATTCTTCTCCCTCCTGGAGAAATTCTTTTGATTTATTAAATTTAACCTTCTGTTCTTCTATTGATTGAGAGTAAAAGTAGATATTTAAAATTAATAAAATAAAAATAAAAAGAAATTTCTTTGACATTACACAAATTTAACACAAATTAAGAAGTTTATCAAAAAAGGAATATGAACTATTTTAGCTATATAGCAGAAAGGAAAAAGGATGCTTTTTACTTGATCTAATCTCTTGCATTATTTTTCTTTTTTGGTCCTCTGCTTGCTCTGAAATTTAAAATGAATTTGACTTTTTCTCACTTTATTTTGATAATAAATCTTAAAAACATTTATATTTGGAGTATGGACTCATGAAGGTTTTATTATCAGGGAATGAGGCGGTTGCAAGGGGAGCATGGGAGGCGGGAGTAAGAGTGGCTACAGCTTATCCTGGGACTCCAAGCACAGAAATCCTTGAGGAACTATCCAGATATGAAGAAGTGGAAGCTGTCTGGTCTATAAATGAGAAGGTCGCTCTTGAGGTTGCTCTTGGAGCAAGTTTTGCTGGTGCAAGGGCTATAACTTCAATGAAGCATGTTGGATTGAATGTTGCTGCTGACCCATTCTTTTCAGCGGGATACATAGGAGCAGACGGAGGTCTTGTTGTTGTTAGTTGTGATGACCCTGGGATGCACAGTTCCCAGAATGAGCAGGACAATAGATACTATGCAAAAATGGCTAAAGTTCCCCTTCTCGAACCCTCTGATAGTCAGGAAGCAAAGGAGCTTACAAAAATAGCCTTTGAAATTTCAGAGAGATTCGACACGCCAGTTCTTTTGAGACTCACAACAAGAATATCCCATTCAAAGAGTATTGTTGAGCTTGGTGAAAGGGTTGAAGTAAATGATAGAACCTATAAGAAGATTTTTGAAAAGAGGGTCCTTCTTCCAGCTGTTGCAAGAAAAAGACATGTTGAGGTTGAAAAGAGACTCCTGGCTTTGAAGGAATTTGCTGAGAATTTTGAGTTTAACAGAATTGAAATAGGGGACAAAAAAATAGGGATCATAACTTCTGGAGTATCCTATCAATATGCTAGGGAAGTTTTTGGAGATGCAAGTTTCTTAAAACTTTCCATGAGTTTTCCCTTTCCAGAAAAACTCGTTAAAAAATTTGCAGGTATGGTGGATGAGATCTTTGTGGTTGAGGAGCTTGAACCCTTCATTGAAGAGCAAGTTAAAGCTCTTGGAATAAAGGTTATTGGAAAGGAGAAGGTGCCATTAATAGGGGAGTTGAATCCCCAGATATTGAGGGATGCCTTTGGAAGTCCTTATGAGAAAAAGATTTTCCATTTACCAGAGATCCCTCCAAGACCTCCAGCTCTTTGCCCTGGTTGTCCTCACACACCCGTTTACTATGTTCTGAAAATGCTAAAACCAATAGTTACTGGAGATATTGGCTGTTACACCCTTGCTGCTCTACCCCCTCTTTCAACAACTGATAGTTGCGTTGACATGGGTGCAAGTATTGGAAACGCCTTTGGAATTGAGCTTGCATACAGAAGAAGGAAGGAGAAGCCCAAAATCGTTGCTGTAATTGGAGATTCTACCTTTTTCCATTCAGGAATAACTCCATTGATTGATATGGTCTACAACAAAGGAGTTGGAACAGTAATTATTCTTGATAATTCAACAACTGCAATGACAGGTCATCAAGACCATCCAGGAACAGGAAGAACTGCGAAGGGAGAAGAGGGAGTTAAGATTTCAATAGAATCCCTTGTCAGGGGTATAGGGGTAAAGAATGTTTTTGTAGTTGACCCTTACGATGTGAAGAATTTGAAAGAGGTTATAAACAGAGAGATTCACAGAAATGAGCCATCCGTTATAATAACCAACAGACCATGTGCTCTCCACAAAGAATTTAAAGGGATCCAATTTTCCCCTGTTAGAGTTAACCCTGAGCTTTGCACATCCTGTCAAATCTGTATAAGACTTGGATGCCCATCAATTTCAATGAGAGATGGGAAGGCTCTGATAGATGAAATAACTTGCACGGGTTGTGGAGTCTGTCTTGAACTCTGCCCACCTAAGGCAATTTTCTGGGTTGACCCTCAAGCTCCATCTGTTAGATTCCCAAAAGCTAACAAAAGTAAGGAATGAGAAGGAAGAAAATCAAGCCAAAATTTATAAGAGAATATAGTAAAATCTTCTTAAATCATTTTTTAAATCCAATACAGGAGTAATAAAATGATAAAAACCGTAGTAATATCAGGTGTTGGCGGGATGGGGGTTCTTCTTGCCTCAGATATAATGACAGAGGTCTTTCTAAGAGCAGGATTTGATGTGAAAAAGAGTGAGGTTCATGGTATGTCCCAGAGAGGGGGGGATGTAATATCAACAGTAAGATGGGGGGAGAAGGTTTACTCGCCAATAATTGGTGCCAATTCAGCGGATTACATTTTAGCCCTTGAAATGCTTGAAGGATTGAGAGCGCTTCCTCTTTTAAAGCCTGATGGAGAAATAATAATAAACACCTACAGATTTAATCCTCTTCCTGTCTCAGCTGGTCTTGCAAAATACCCTGAAAATGTAATTGAAACAATAAGTTCCCAGGTTAAAACCCATGTTGTTGACGCTCTTAACATTGCATTGTCCCTTGGAAATGCAAGGGTTATGAATGTTGTTATGCTTGGAGCCTTTGCTCCCTTTACTAAAATAGGAAAGGAAATATGGCTGGATGTTATCAAAGAGAATGTTCCCAAGAGATACATTGATTTAAATTTGAAAGCCTTTGAAAATGGATATTCAACAACAGGAGGGAGATGATGGTAAGAACATTTAAAGATATTCATAATTTAGCTAAGAAAAAAGGAAAGAAGACCATTGTTGTTCCCTCTGCTGAAGACAAAGTCACTCTTCTTGCTGTTTATAAAGGAGTTGAGAAAGGATTAGTGGATGGAATACTTATAGGAGATCCAGAGAAAATAAAAAAGCTTATTGATGAGCTTAAAATAAGAAAGGGTATTTTTGAGATTTTAAAGGCAGAATCTCCAGAGGAATCTGTAAGAATTGCAGTTGATCTTGTTAGGGAAAGGAAGGCTCATTTTATCCTTAAAGGTTATCTTCACACCCACATTCTTCTAAAAGCTGTTCTCGATTCAGAAAGGGGGCTTAGGACAGGAAAGCTTCTCTCTGACATCCTTTTTGCTCAGAATCCAGCCTCTGAAGAGGAAAGGATTGTTGGAATGTCCGATGGTGGAATTAACATTCTTCCAGGGCTTAAAGAGAAAAAGGAAATTGTTGAAAATGCTGTTTGGGCTTTCCACAAACTTGGATTTGAGAATCCAAAGGTTGCAATCCTTACAGCTGTTGAGGTCGTCAATCCATCTATGCCAGCAACCGTTGATGCCGATGAGCTAAAGAAAATGAATCAGAGGGGTGAGATAAAAGGATGCATTGTGGATGGACCCCTTGCCCTTGATCTTGCAGTTTCTAAGGAGGCGGCTTTGAAAAAGGGGGTTAAATCAGAGGTAGCTGGTGAGGCAGACATACTAATTGTTCCCAATATAGAAGCTGGAAATCTTCTTGGAAAATCCTTTACCTACTATGCAAAAGTTCCAGTGGGTCATGTCATTGTTGGAGCAAAAGCCCCAATTCTAATCCCCTCAAGAAATGAATCTGACAGTGACAAGTTAAACTCAATTGCCCTTGGGGTCATTTTTAGCGGAGAATAGCGAGGAGGGAAAATGGATTTTTTAATTTTAGTTATTAATCCTGGAGCATCATCAACAAAATTAGGTTTATTCAAAAACAATGTTGAAATTTGGAGTAAGACATTGAGACACTCTTACGATGAGCTTAAAGTCTTGAAGGATGTGAAGGAGCAAAAGGAATTCAGAACAAAGAAAATTCTGGAAGCCTTAGAAGAGGCGAAGATTGATTTAAAGGAGTTATCGGCTATTTCAGCAATTGGAGGTCTTCTAAAACCTTTGGAGAGTGGAACTTATCTTGTAAACAAAGCAATGCTTAAAGACCTTGAGGAAGGAAAGAGGGGATTTCATGCATCAAATCTTGGCGGACTTATAGCCTACGAAATTGCTGAAAAAATTGGTATTCCCTCCTATATTGTTGATCCTGTTAGTGTGGATGAGCTTGACAAACTTGCAAGATACTCAGGACATCCTCTCCTTGAAAGGGAGAGTCTATCCCATGCATTAAACACAAAGGCTGTTGCAAAGAGATGGGCAAAGGAGAAAGGAAAGAGTTATTTTGATGTAAATCTGATTGTAATTCATCTTGGAAGTGGAATAACTGTCTCAGCCCATAAAAGAGGAAGAATGGTTGACATAACAAACTCAATGGAAGAGGGACCATTCTCTTCAGAAAGAGCTGGAACAGTTCCCTGTATGAAACTTGCGAAACTATGTTTTTCAGGAAAATACACCTTTGAGCAGGTTCAAAAGATGCTTTTTGGAGAAGGAGGAATTTACGCATACATAGGAATAAAAGACTTCAGGGAGGTTATGGAAAGAGTTAGAGGAGGGGATGAAAAAGCGAAAGAGGTTGTGGATGCAATGATTTATCAGATTGCAAAGGACACAGGAGGAATGGCAACTGTCCTTGAGGGGAATATAGATGGAATAATAATCACAGGAGGGATGGCTCACGAGGAATATCTTGTAGAGAATTTGAAAAAAAGAATTGAATTTCTCGGAAAAATCTTCGTTTATCCTGGAGAAGACGAGCTCCTCGCCCTCGCCGAAGGAGCCCTAAGGGTTTTAAGAGGGGAAGAAACTGCCAGGGAGTATTTCTCATGACGAATTAGGAAGAATTTAAATGATTAAGATAAATCAGAGCCTTTCTTTAAAAAGCTGATAAGGTCTTTCACCATTTGACTTATTTTATCTTTATAGATTATACTTTTCTTTGAAATAATGAAAGAGGAGGAATAATGAGTGAAGTAAAATTTAAAAATGAGATTGAAAGGGCAAAGGAGCATTTTGGGAAGATTCTTGAATCCCAGCTCAAGAGATTTGAAAGGCTAAAACAAGAGGAGGAATGGATTGATTATTCTAAGCTGAAGCCAATAATAATTGGAGTTGTTGGTGGAGATGGAATTGGACCCTATATAACCTCTGAGGCTCAAAGGGTTCTTGAGTATCTTCTAAAAGATGAGATTAAAAATGGAAAGATTGAGTTCAGGGTTATTGAAGGTTTAACAATTGAAAGAAGAGCTCAACTAAACAAGGCAATTCCTGATGACACTCTTGAAGAGATAAAGAAATGTCATGTTCTCTTAAAGGGACCTACAACAACTCCTAAGGCAGGAGATCCCTGGCCCAATGTGGAAAGTGCCAATGTGGCAATAAGAAAAGAACTTGACCTTTTTGCCAATGTCAGACCAGTAAGAGTTCCATCAGAGGGAATTGACTGGATATTTTTCCGAGAGAACACTGAGGATGTTTATGCTTTGGGTTCTAATGGAGTTGAAATTGTGGGTGGGCTTGCAATAGATTTTAAATTAATAACAGAACCCGGGAGTGAAAGGATAATAAGGCTGGGTTTCGACTATGCTCGAAAGACAGGGAAAAAGAGAGTAACAGCAGTCACAAAGGCAAATGTTGTTAAGACAACAGATGGACTATTCTTGAAAACATTCTATAGAATTGCAAAGGATTATCCAGAGATAACAGCTGATGACTGGTTCATAGACATAATGACTGCAAAGTTAATAGACACAAAGAGAAGAACTGATTTCCAGGTATTTGTCCTTCCTAATCTCTATGGAGATATAATAACTGATGAGGCTGCAGAGTTCCAAGGTGGAGTTGGAACAGCAGGAAGTGCAAACATAGGGAAGAGATATGCAATGTTTGAGGCAATTCATGGGAGTGCGCCGAGAATGGTTCAGGAAGGAAGGACACAGTATGCAGATCCATCCTCTGTAATAAGAGCAGGAGCAATGCTTCTAAATCACATTGGCTACCCTGATCTCGGTAACAAGCTTGAAATGGCTCTTGACATATGTGGTCAGTATGAGAAGAAACTCGTTATGACAGGTCGTTCAACAGGAGCAACAGGAAGAGAATTCTGTGACTATCTCCTTGAGACAATTTCTGATCCAAATCTTGAGAAGAGGTGGGAGAGTTACGCATGTAAAAAGGCATAAAATTAAAATTTAAATATAAGGAGGAATTATGAGACCAAAGATTTCAGTAATTGGCGCGGGTTATGTAGGAGCCACAACAGCCCAGAGGCTTGTTGAGGCTGAACTGGGGGATGTGGTTCTTCTGGATGTAATTGAGGGTATTCCTCAAGGGAAGGGGCTTGACATGCTTCAATCAGGTCCTGTTTATGGTTTTGATACTCGAATTGTGGGAACTCAGGATTACAAAGATACTGAAAACTCCGACATCGTAATCATAACCGCTGGATTTCCGCGAAAGCCTGGTATGAGCAGGGATGACCTTCTATACAAGAATTTCGATATAGTCAAGCCAGTGACAGAGAATGTCTGCAAATACTCTCCCAACTGTATAATAATTGTTGTCACAAATCCCCTTGATGCAATGACCTATGTTGCCTATAAGGTTAGTGGATTTCCAAAGAACAGAGTTATGGGAATGGCTGGAATTCTCGATTCTGCAAGATTCTCAACATTCATAGCAATGGAGTTAAATGTTTCAGTCGAAAATATTCAGGCAATGGTTCTTGGTGGACATGGAGATGAGATGGTTCCTCTTCCATCCTATACAACTGTAGCTGGGATACCAATAACTCATTTTATCCCTAAGGAAAGACTTGATGCCCTTATTGAAAGAACAAGAAAGGGTGGTGGAGAGATTGTTGCCCTCCTTGGAAAAGCAGGAGTTCCAGGAGCTCCTTCAAGTGCATACTATACTCCATCTTCAGCTGTTCACCTAATGGTTGATGCGATTTTGAAGGATAAAAAGAAAATCCTTCCTTGCTCAGCTTATGTTGAGGGAGAGTATGGAATATCTGGAACATTCCTTGGAGTTCCTGTTAAACTTGGTGCAAAAGGTATTGAGCAAATAATCGAGGTCAAGCTAACCCCTGAAGAGAAATCTGCTCTTGAGAAATCTGCCAATGCAGTTAAATCCTTAATACAGATAATGAAATTCTGAGGTTGAAAATGGCAGAACATAGATTAAAAACTCCTATAACTGAGAAAGATGTTGAAAAATTAAGGGCTGGAGATAAGGTTTTAATCTCTGGTTATATTTACACAGGAAGGGATACTGCCCACAAGAAGCTTTTCGAGATTGCCTCAGAAGGGAAGCCACTTCCGATAGATCTTAAAGATCAGGTTATGTATTATGTTGGTCCAACACCTGCTCGTCCTGGAAAAGTTATTGGTTCTGCAGGTCCAACAACATCAGGAAGAATGGACAAATACTCTCCTCTCCTTTATTCCCTTGGTTTAAGAGTTACAATTGGAAAAGGTGAGAGGTCAAAGGAAGTTAAGGAGGCAATGAAAAAGTATAAAGGGGTTTATCTTGCTGCTGTTGGTGGAGCTGGGGCTCTCATTTCAAAATTCATAAAATCCTCAGAGGTTGTAGCCTATCCTGAACTTGGTCCAGAGGCAATCTACAGGCTTGAGGTTGAAGATTTTCCCTGCATTGTCATAAATGACATATACGGAAACGACCTCTACGAGATGGGAAAAGAAAAATATCAGATAAAGTAGTTTTAAATAGTTAGAAAGTAGTACAAGAAGTAAACACGGTGTAAGAAAGTTTATCTTCTTCTATTTGTTCCCTTTTTCTATTTTGGAAAAATCTATTTCAAAGGGGTATAATTATTTATTTAAAGATATGGAGGATTTATTATGAAGATTCATGAATATCAAGCAAAAAGCATTCTTTCAAAATTCAATGTAAAAATTCCGAAAGGAAGGGTTGCTGAGACACCAGAAGAGGTTAGAAAAATCGCTGAGGAGATAGGAAAGCCAGTTGTTATAAAAGCTCAGGTCCATGCAGGAGGAAGAGGTAAAGCAGGTGGAATTAAGGTTGCAAAGAAACCTGAAGAGGCTGAGAAGATTGGAAAGGAGATGATTGGAATGACCCTTGTGACCTATCAGACAGGTCCTGAAGGGAAAGTGGTAAGAAAAGTTCTTGTGGAGGAAGCTTTAGAAGTTGAGAAGGAGCTATATCTTGGAATTGTCCTCGACAGGGTTAAGGAATGCCCTGTAATAATGGCTTCACCGGAAGGAGGAGTGGAAATTGAAAAAGTTGCTGGAGAGCATCCAGAATTGATTTTCAAAGAATGGGTTGACCCTACTGTTGGATTCCTTCCCTATCAGGCAAGAAATCTTGCTTTCTCCCTCGGTTTGAAAGAGAAGGCTTTTCAAGAATGTGTCAATTTTGTCCTTGGATTATGGAAGGCTTTCCATTCAACAGATGCTTCCCTTGCTGAGATTAACCCCCTTGTTCTTACAAAGGATCAGCAGGTTCTTGCTCTTGATGCCAAGATAAATTTTGACGATAATGCCCTTTTCCGACACCCAGAAATAAAGGAGATGAGGGATATTTATGAGGAAGATCCCCTTGAGGTTGAAGCATCAAAGTATGACCTAAACTATATAAAACTTGATGGAAATGTTGGTTGTATGGTTAATGGAGCTGGTCTTGCAATGGCAACAATGGACATCATAAAGCACTCAGGAGGAATGCCTGCAAACTTTCTCGATGTTGGAGGAGGAGCCAATGAGGAAAGGGTGAGAAATGCCTTTAAAATTCTTATTGCGGACAAATCAGTAAAGGCAGTTCTGATAAATATCTTCGGAGGTATTGTAAGATGCGATATTGTCGCCCAGGGAGTTTTAAATGCTGCAAAGGAGGTTGGAGTTTCACTTCCAATAGTGGTTAGGCTGGAGGGAACAAATGTTGAGGTTGCGAGGGAGATTCTTATTAACTCCAATTTGAATCTATATGTGGCAAAAACAATGAAAGAGGCTGCTGAAAAAGCAGTTGAGCTTGCAAGTAAAAATTGAAAGGAGATTAAAGATGGCAATACTAATTGATAAAAACACAAGGGTGGTGGTTCAAGGTTTTACAGGGAAGGAGGGAACCTTCCATTCCCAACAAATGATAGAGTATGGGACAAAGATTGTTGCGGGAGTTACACCAGGAAAGGGTGGAACAACCCATCTTGGAATTCCTGTCTATAATACAGTTGAGGAAGCAGTGTCAAAGGAGGGAGCCAATGCATCTATAATTTTTGTTCCTGCTCCCTTTGCCCCTGATGCGATATGTGAAGCAGTTGATGCTGGAATAAAGGTTGTTGTATGCATTACAGAGGGAGTTCCAGCCCTTGATATGGTAAATGTTAAAAAGTTTGTTGTATCAAAAGGGGCAAGATTAATTGGTCCTAACTGCCCTGGAGTAATATCTCCTGGAAAATGCAAAATGGGAATAATGCCAGGACATATTCATAAGCCTGGAACAATTGGAATTGTCTCCCGTTCTGGAACCTTAACCTATGAAGCAGTTGATCAGTTGACAAAGCTCGGTTTTGGACAGTCAACAGCGGTTGGAATAGGAGGAGATCCAATTGTTGGCTCAACATTCGTGGATATTTTAAAACTTTTCAACGAAGACCCTGAGACAGAGGCTGTGGTTCTAATAGGTGAGATTGGTGGCTCTGCAGAAGAGGAGGCAGCTGAGTATATAAAAAGGGATTTTAAAAAACCTGTTTTCAGCTTCATAGCAGGTCAGACTGCACCTCCGGGAAGAAGAATGGGGCATGCTGGAGCAATAATCTCTGGCGGAAAGGGGACAGCTGAAGAGAAGATGAGGGCTTTGTCCTCTGCTGGAGTTCATGTTGTAAAATCACCTGCTGAAATTGGTTTGAAGGTAAAAGAAGTCCTGGGAAGATAGTAAAGCAAATTTTAGATTTAAGGAGTAAAAAATGAGATTTAAAAGAGCCTTAATGCTTATTTTTGTTTTCATATTTTCCTTTTTTCTCGGTCAGTTAAGCTACAAATTCGATATTCTAAAATCAATTCCTGACTCCTTTGTATCCCTCTTTGTCCGTGACATCTTCTACAATTATGAAAAGAATTTAAATCCTCTTCTTTTTGAAGAGGGGAATGTAAAATATCCCTTCAAATTTATTGTTTACGGAGACTCAAGGGAGAATTCAGGAGTGCAAAGGACTATGATTGTCAAAAAAATAATGGAGGAGAAGCCTGATTTTGTTATAAATCTTGGGGATATGGTAACCTTCCACGATGAGCATCAATGGGAGATATTTGATGCCTTTGATGGACAGATAATAAATTACGGGATTCGTTTTTTCCCTGTTCTCGGAAATCACGAGTATAGAGTATCTCGAACAGAGATTTTTCCTAAAAAAGGAGATCCTGAAGTTCTTCTGAAAAGTTATTTTAAAAGATTTCCCTTTCTTGAGGGGAGAAGATGGTATACCTTCATATACGGGAATTCAAAATTCATAATTCTCGATACAATGACAGATCACTCTCCTGGAAGTCCACAGTATGAGTTTTTAAAAGAAGAGATTGAAAATGGAAATGGTAAATTTGTATTCGTCTGCATGCATCATCCTCCTTATACAAAGACAAAGTATGGAAAAGCAAGAAAGGAGGAGAAAGTTCTTGCAAAAATGATAGAGGAGCTTAATCAAAAGGGCTTGAAGACCCATATAGTTTTCACTGCCCACAAGCACAATTATGAAAGATATTTGATTAATGGGATAAACTACATTGTAACAGCTGGTGGAGGAGCTCCTCCCTACATGGTAAATAGAAGTGAAGATGATTTTTACAAAGAGGAAGGACCAACATATCACTATTGTAGAGTTTTAATTTCTGAAAATAAAGGAACACTTGAAATGGTCAAACTCTCCAAAGACCTATCAAAATGGGAAGTGAAGGATAAATTTGATTTTTGATTTCTCAAAATTTAAAAGCTTTCTGAAAATTCTTATTATAAATTTTCACCTTTAATCTTAAACTTCTAAGCCAACTTTTCTTGATGTATTATATTCTTTTCTCTTCTTCAACAGGTTCAAGGATTTTTTCTTCTTTGATTTCGAAATCAGGCATATTGTAATAGTGATAGCCTGTTCCTGCTGGAATAAGTCTACCCATTATCACATTCTCTTTTAGACCCACGAGATTGTCAATTTTTCCTGCTATTGCTGCATCTGTAAGAATCCTGGTTGTTTCTTGGAATGATGCGGAGGAAATAAAGCTTTCATTGTTAAGGGCTGCCTTTGATATACCAAGTAATATTGGCCTTGCTTTTGCAGGTTTTCCACCCTCCTCAATAACTCTCTGGTTCTCTTCTAAGAAGACTGTCTTCTCAACTTTTTCTCCCACTATAAATCTTGTTGTTCCGACATCCTCTATTACAACCCATCTCATCATCTGTCTAACTATTATTTCTATGTGTTTGTCATTTATCTGGACACCCTGAGATCTATAGACCTCCTGAATCTCTTTAAGGAGGTAGTCCGCAAGAGCTTTTTCACCAAGAACCCTTAGAATTTCATGAGGGTTAGCAGCACCTTCATTTAATGGCTCTCCAGCCTTTATTTTCTCATCATCTTGAACCCTTAAATGAGCTCCCTTAGGTATTGCATACTCCTTCTCCATTCCTGTTTCATTTATCACTTTTATCTTCCTTGAACCCTTTGAGATTCCGAGGATTTTAACTTTACCATCTATTTCTGATATAACTGCTACAGGAGTTTTCTTTGGATCAGGGACTCTTGCTTCGAATAGATCAACAGCTCTCGGAAGTCCTCCTGTAATATCCTTTGTCTTTGCTGTCATTCTTGGAATCTTAGCGATAGCATCTCCTGCGTGAACCTCTGCTCCCTCTTTCACCATAAGTCGAGCTCCAACAGGTATGTGATATTTTTTCAGAACTCTTCCATCTTCTTTGCTCTTTATCCAAATCTGAGGCTGTTTTTTCTCTTCCTTCCACTCGACTATAATCTGGGTTATAAGTCCTGTTATCTCATCCTGCTCTTCTTCCATTGTAACTCCACGCTCAATATCCTTGAATTCAACAATTCCCGTTGCTTCAGTTATTATTGATGAAGTATAAGGGTCCCACTCAACAAAAACCTGATTGGCTTTTATCGTATCTCCATCATTAACCTTCAATAATGCGCCGTATGCTATCTGAAAATGCTCCTTTTCTCTTCCCTTCTCATCAATTATAGCAATGTAGCCAGTTCTATTTGTAACCACAAGGTTTCCTTCCCTATCCCTTACAGTCTGGAGATTTATGAATTTTACTTTTCCATCATGTCTTGAAGCGAGTTTCGATGCCTCGCCGATTTTTGATGCGACTCCACCAACATGGAATGTTCTCATTGTTAACTGGGTTCCAGGTTCACCTATGGACTGAGCAGCAATAATTCCAACTGCCTCTCCAAGCTCAACAAGTTTTCCTGATGATAGATCCCTTCCATAACATAGCCTGCAAACACCTCTTCTTGCCTCGCAGGTGAGAACTGACCTTATCTTAATCCTTTCAATGCCAGCATTTATGAGTTTGTTGGCAATTTCTTCTGTTATTTCTTCGTTAGCATTGACTATAGGTTCTCCAGTATCAGGGTCATAAATTGTCTCAAGGGAAACCCTTCCTGTTATTCTTTCCTCAAAAGTCTCAAGAATTTCTCCATTTTCAACAATTGCTGAGACATAAATACCGTCTATTGTTCCACAATCTTCCTCATTCACTATTACATCGTGGGAGACATCTACAAGCTTTCTTGTTAAATAACCCGCATTGGCTGTCTTTAATGCAGTATCAGCAAGACCTTTTCTTGCTCCATGGGTAGATATAAAATATTGGAGAACGGATAGGCCCTCTCTTAAATTGGATGTTATTGGAGTTTCTATGATCTCACCTGATGGCTTTGCCATCAGTCCCCTCATACCTGCAAGCTGCTGAATCTGGGTCTTTGACCCTCTTGCTCCAGAGTCAGCCATTACAAATAGAGGATTCAAATAATCTGATTTCTTGCTCTCCTGTTCCATTCGGGTAAACATCATATTCCCTATCTTATTTGTAATATTATCCCAAATTCCCACAACTTTATTGTATCTTTCACCTGCTGAAAGAATTCCTTCAAGATACTGTTTCTCAACTTCCTTAACCTCTTCCTCGGCTTTCTTTACTAATTCATTTTTTTCATTGGGAATTGTCATATCATCAATTCCAATTGAGAAACCAGCCTTTGTCGAGTAGTAAAATCCAAGATCCTTGAGCTTATCCAAGAGTTCTATTGTTTCCTTTAAACCCTTCTTAAGATAAACATAATAAATGAAGTTTTGGATCCCCTTTTTCTTAAGTAGTCCATTTATATAAGGAATTCCCTCTGGAACAATCTCATTAAATATCAGCCTTCCAATAGTTGTTGTAACCAAGCCTTTTACTTCAGAAACAGGACAATTAAGAACATCCTGATTATCGTAGAAAATTGAAAGATCCATGAAGGGTTTATCTATTTTAACCTTTATAGGAGCATGAAGGGAACATTCTCCAACCTCATAAGCATAGAAAGCTTCATGTTTTGAAGAGAATATCTTTCCTGTTCCTTTTACTCCGGGTTTATCAAGGGTTAGATAGTAGCAGCCGAGAATCATATCTTGAGTAGGAACAGCAAGAGGTTTGCCGTGGGCTGGAGAAAGAATATTGTAGGAGGAAAGCATTAAAAGAGATGCTTCAGCCTGAGCCTCTGTTGAAAGTGGTATGTGAACTGCCATCTGGTCTCCATCAAAATCTGCATTAAATGCAGGACAAACAAGGGGGTGTATTTTAATTGCTTTTCCATCAACAAGAACAGGTTCGAAGGCTTGGATTCCAAGCCTATGGAGTGTTGGTGCCCTGTTTAAAAGAACAGGATGGTCTTTAACAACCTCTTCAAGGTATCTCCATATTTCAGGACTTTCTTGCTCAACAAGCATTTTGGCTTCTTTCGGGGAATTGGCAACACCTTCTTTTATGAGCTTGTGATAGAGAAATGGTTTGAAAAGTTCAAGAGCCATTTTCTTTGGAAGCCCACACTGATGGAGTCTTAGTTCAGGTCCCACAACTATGACAGATCTCCCTGAGTAATCCACTCTCTTACCCAAAAGATTATGTCTGAACCTGCCCTGTTTACCTCTCAAAGACTCGCTGAGGGATTTTAAAGGTTTCCTTCCAGCACCAAGCTGAACTTTTCCTCTTCTCCCATTGTCAAAAAGTGCATCCACTGCCTCCTGAAGCATTCTCTTTTCATTTCTTATAATTAATTCAGGAGCGCCAATTGTAATCAGTTTTTTCAATCTGTTGTTTCTATTTATAACTCTTCTGTAGAGGTCGTTGAGATCAGAAGTTGCAAATCTACCACCATCCAATCTTACAAGGGGTCGAAGATCTGGTGGCAGAACAGGGAGGACATCAAGAATCATCCATTCAGGTCTGATACCTGAGTTTTTGAATGCTTCCATTATTTCGAGTCTTTTTGCAAATTTTAGTTTTTTCTGGATGGAACCCTCTTTCATCATCGCTTTTCTGAGCTTTTGTGCTTCTGCCTCAACATTCACCCTCTTGAGAAGCTCTTTCAATGCTTCAGCGCCCATTCCATACTTAAGTCCATATTCCCTTTCAAAATGTTTAAGAGCTCTGTCTGCTCTCCATACTTTTTCTTTGTCTTCTTTAACTATTTTGTGATAATCACTTTCAGTTAAAATTGCAAATTTTTTCTCTGTCCATTCATAATCTTTATCCTTCAATCTAACATCATCTATAACTATCCACTCATTTTCAGATATCACTTCACCTTTTCTGTAAGGAAGTTCTTTCCCCTTTTCAAGCTCACCAGGTTCAAGGATAACAAATGCTTCATAGTAAACGATTTTCTCAACATCTTTTGCGGGGATATTGAGAACGAGGCCAATTCTGTTTGGTATGTTCCTGAAAAACCAAATATGGGCAACTGGAGCAGCAAGCTCAATATGCCCCATTCTTTCCCTTCTTACCTTTGAAAGGGTGACCTCAACTCCGCACTTCTCGCATACAACACCTTTAAATTTTGGCCTTTTATACTTTCCACAAAGACACTCATAATCATTGACAGGACCAAAAATCTTGGCACAGAATAATCCATCCCTTTCTGGTTTAAAGGTTCTGTAATTTATGGTTTCAGGTTTTGTTACCTCACCGTAGGACCAGCTCCTGATCTGTTCTGGTGAAGCCAATGATATTTTTACCCTATCAAAATCCATTATGGACATACTTCTTAAATCGCTTTTCTTTGGGTTTTCCAATTTAACCCTCCTTTTTTAAGGATCTAAAAATTATTTTCATTTTTAATTTCCCTTGTTAATAACAAAGCCCCATGGGAGCTCTTTTTTCTTTTTGGGTATGAACTCCATGTTTATACCCAGACTTTGCAATTCCTTTACAAGAACATTTACAGATTCAGGGAAGGTTGATTTGAAACTGTGATCTCCCTTCACAATCGAGTCATAAATGTTCCATCTTCCTGTTATATCGTCTGATTTTACAGTTAGCATCTCCTGAAGAGTGTAAGCAGCTCCGTATGCTTCAAGAGCCCAGACTTCCATTTCTCCAAATCTCTGTCCTCCAAATTGAGCCTTGCCTCCAACAGGCTGCTGGGTGATCAAAGAGTAAGGACCTGTTGCCCTTGCATGAATCTTGTCTTCAACGAGGTGGTGGAGCTTCATCATATAGAGATATCCAACGGTAACCTCCTGATCAAAGAATTCACCAGTTAATCCATCCCTTAACCTTATTTTACCATTGGGTGGCAAGCCTGCCTGTTTCAGATATTCTTTTATCTCTTCTTCTTTAACTCCTTCAAATACAGGGGATGCAAATTTTAATCCTAAAGCCTTTGCTGCCCAGCCGAGATGGGTTTCAAGAATCTGTCCAACATTCATACGGGAAGGAACTCCAAGAGGATTTAAAACTATATCAATTGGTGTCCCGTCAGGAAGAAATGGCATATCTTCTTCTGGAACTATTGCAGCTATAACTCCTTTATTTCCATGTCTTCCAGCCATCTTATCTCCTTCCATTAATCTTCTCTTGGATGCAATGTAAATCTTTATTATTTTGATAATACCTGGAGGGAGTTCATCTCCTTTTTTAATATTTTCAATTTTCTCCTTCATAAATGTTTTTAGAGCTTCTATTTGTCTTTCTATCTTGTTTTCTATATTGGCTATTGCCTCTTCCTTCTCAGGATTACCTTCAATCTTCAATTTTTTGTAAAACTGAGGTGGGATAGAGTCAAGGATATTATCGTTTAAAACTGTGCCTTTCTTATAAACTTTCTTCTCAATCTGGACATCCTTTGCCAGTTTTTCTCCTCTGAGAAGCTTCCTTATTCTTGTCTCTTTCTCCATCTGGAGTATTTTCTTTTCATCGTTGAAATTCCTTTTTATCTTTTCAATCTCTTCTTCTTCTATCTGTGCAGTTCTCCCATCTTTCTCAGCTCCCTTTCGGGTGAAGACCTTAACATCTATAACAGTTCCTTCAACCCCGGGCTTACAATAGAGGGAAACATCTTTAACATCAAGAGCCTTTTCACCGAATATTGCTCTCAAAAGTTTCTCCTCAGGAGTAAGTTGTGTCTCTCCCTTTGGAGCAAGTTTTCCTACAAGAATGTCTCCTGGTTTTACATAAGCACCAATCCTCACAATTCCATGCTCATCGAGGTTTCTTAGTAGTGTTTCCTTCACATGAGGTATATCTCTTGTCACCTCTTCAGGTCCAAGCTTTGTATCTCTGACTTCAATGCTCTCTTCAATTATGTGTATTGATGTGTAAGCATCTTCTTTAACAAGTTTTTCACTGACAATTATTGCATCTTCAAAATTGTATCCTCTCCAGGGGATAAAGGCTACAAGCACATTTCTTCCGAGGGCAAGCTCTCCTTTGTCAGTGCATGAGGAGTCAGTTAGAATCTGACCTGCGTAAACTCTTTCTCCTTTCTTAACAAGGGGTCTATGATGTAAAAGAGTGTTTTGATTCGTTCTCCTAAATTTTGTTAGAATATAAAGGTCAGTGCTCAAACCGTAAGATTGATCATTTTCGTCTACTCTAACAAGGATTCTTTGAGAATCAACACTTTCAACAATTCCTGACCTTTTGCAGACAATTACGCTACCACTTTTTTTAGCCACTTCATATTCCATACCTGTTCCAACAATTGGAGCCTCAGGTCTTAGAAGAGGGACCGCCTGCCTCTGCATGTTAGAACCCATCAAAGCCCTGTTGGCGTCATCATGTTCAAGGAAAGGTATTAGTGATGCAGAAACAGAAACTACCTGTTTGGGAGAAAGATCAATAAAGTCAACCTTTTCTCTTGGAACTATCTTAAAAGCACCACCCTGCCTGGCAATTACAAACTCATTAATGATCTTTCCGTCACTATCAACATCAACATTTGACTGAGAGATTACATATTTTTCTTCCTCCCATGCATTGAGATAAAAGACATAGGGCTTAAATATTGGGAGTTGTTTCTTCTCTTTCTGTAATCTGCCTATCTCCTTCTGAAGAGCTTCCTTTTCGACAATTTCACCAATTTTAAAATTGGAGTCCTTAGGATGTACAATTTTAAAGTAATCAACTATTTTCCCGTTTAATACTTTTCTGTAGGGGGTCTCTATAAAACCGAATTCATTTATTCTTGCGTAAATACTGAGAGATGAAATTAGACCTATGCTCGGTCCTTCTGGAGTTTCAATGGGACAGATTCTTCCGTAATGGGTTGGATGGACATCTCTTACCTCAAACCCGGCTCTCTCTCTACTCAAGCCTTGAGGTCCCATGGCAGAAAGTCTTCTCTTGTGAGTTAGCTCTGCAAGGACATTTGTTTGGTCCATAAACTGGGAAAGTTCACCAGTAGCGAAGAATTCCTTTAAAGCAGAAATAACTGGTTTTGGATTTATTAAATCTGCTGGCATCATGGAGGAGAGGTCTGTGCTCACAGTCATTCTTTCCTTTATTGTTCTTTCCATTCTCAGCAGTCCTATCCTAAAACTGTTTTCAGCCAGCTCTCCCACTGAACGGACTCTTCTATTTCCAAGATGGTCAATATCATCAATCGGTTCAAGACCGTTCTTGGCTCTGAGAAGATATTTAACAATTTCAACCCACTGGGGAGGAGTTAGATATCTTTCTTCGAGAGATGAATCCTGGGAGAATTTGATGTTAAACTTTATCTTACCAATCTTTGAAATATCGTATCTTTGTGGATTGAAGAAAGTCTCTTCAAAAAGAATTTTTGCATTCTCTGCATTAGGAGGCTCCGATGGACGAAGCTTCTTGAAAATCTCAATTAAAGCTTCATCCCTGCTTTTCTTTTTGTCCCTTTTTAATGTTTCAGAGATCACATTCCCTATTTCATCCTTTTCAGGAAAGAAAATTTCAAAGGAAAGATTCTTTTCTTTGAGCTTTTGTATGTGTTCCTTTTCAACAAGGGTATTGACTTCAGCTATTTTTTCAATTGAGGAGGCAAAGTAGGATCCCTCAAACTCATCTTCTATTATTGGAACTTCTTTAATCCCTGCTTTCATCATCAGGTTTATTAGAGACCTGGTCAGTTTCTTTCCCCTCTGAACCATTATCTCTCCTGTTGAGGGATTTGTAACATTTGAGTCAACTATTAGTCCTGTTAAGGTCTCATCAAGTTGCCAGAAAAAGTGGTTATTTTTGTAAGTTATCCTGTATATTCTGTAAAAAGCCTTCAGAATTTCCTCATCAGTTCCATATCCTATTGCTCTAAGGAAAATTGAGCCAAGGAGTTTTTTCCTCTTATCCATTCTAAAATAAAGAACATCCTTGTTGTCATATTCGAAAACTATCCATGGTCCTTTTATAGGAATGACTTTTGCGATGAACAGTCCCCTTTGCTCACCTGGAAGGAAGAAAACACCCGGAGAACGGTGAAGCTGATTGACAATTACTCTTTCTGTTCCGTTGATTATAAATGTTCCATTTGGAGTCATAAGAGGTATCTCGCCGAAGTAGACTTCCTGCTCTTTAATGTCCTTAAATGTTTTGTAAGGAGAAGAAGGATCTTTGCTCCACGGAATTAATCTGAGTTTAACTTTCAGAGGAATTGAGTATGTGTAACCTTTGTCAATACACTCCTCAGGGGTGTAACGAAGTTTAAGCCTTACTCTGTCCCCACACTGGTCACAGAGGGGGAAACTTATATTTTCGATGTTTCCACAGTTGGGGCAGTGAGGATGTTCAGACTCGCTATAAACAGGTGTAAGGGAACCGCATTCGCCACATCTCCCTTTAGCGTTTTCCAGTCCTGCCAATTTGCCACATTTACATTCCCATGTCCCAAGAGTATAGCTTACAAACTCAAGAGAAGCTGTTTCTTTGAAGTCTGTTATGGGAAATATACTTTTGAACGCAGCTTGAAGTCCGATATCCTCCCTTTCCTCAGGGAGAAGTTCAAGTTGCAAAAATGTTCTATAGGATTCCCTTTGAACCTGTATTAAATCAGGTATCGGAAGAATCTTTTTGATTCTTGAATAATCAATCCTTTCTATATATCTTTTTTCTTCTTGATACATATTTTTACCTCATCTTTTTATATTTTGAGGCTTCAAGATAAAGCCTCTTTTTTTTCTGTAAAATACTGAAATGATTTTTAATTCCCTCCCTTTTATTTTTATTGAAATCATGAAATAAAATTTCCCTCTCTTCTTAAGACCTTTTCTATACAAATTTTTAATATCACTCTATTCTTATTTGATCTCTATAGTAGCGCCAGCCGATTCAAATTTTGCCTTTATTGCTTCTGCCTCCTCTTTTGAAATTCCTTCCTTAACAGGCTTTGGAGCAGACTCAACAAGCTCCTTTGCCTCTTTCAAACCGAGATTTGTAACCTCTCTTAAAACCTTTATAACATTGAGTTTGTTTGTTCCAACACTTTTAAGAATGACGGAAAACTCGGTTTTCTCCTCTTCTTTCTTTGTCTCTGCTGATGGAGCACCAGCCATTGGAACAGCCGCCATTGGAACAGCTGATGTAGCAGAAATCCCATACCTCTTTTCAAATTCCTTGATATAATCAGCAAGTTCAAGGACTGTTAGATTATCAAGATGTTCAAAAAATTGTTCCTTTGTGATTTTTGTCATTTATTCTCCTCCATTTTTTTATTCTTTAATTGATTTAATAAATTCAAAAATTGGACCAATCTATTACTCATTAAATAAGCTAAAGTTCTTATTGGGGAAGTAATTTGGTAGGCGAGCTGAGCTTTCAAGACTTCAAGAGGGGGGAGCTTTGAAATCTCTTTAATTTCTTCAGAACCGATAAATTTTCCTCCAATCAATCCACCCTTTATTTTTAATGGCTTAAACTCCTTGGATAAATCAAAAATTATTGAAATGGGCTTTACCGGATCGCTGTATCCGAAGAGTAGTGCAGTTGTGTCCCTTAAAACACTATCATCAAACTTATAACTGAGAGATTGAAAGGCTATCTTTGTTAGCCTGTTTTTTACCACCTGGAATTCAGCGGAAACCTCTTTTACCTTTCTTCTAACTAAGTTTGATTGTGCAACATTCAAACCCTTATATTCGAGGAAATAGATTGCGCTTGTTTTTTTAATTTTCTCCATCAGATTTTCTACTTGTTTTGCCTTTTCTTCTCTGTTCATCTTTCCTCCTTACTTTATCCCGACAGATGGGAGGGAAACTCTAATAGAAGGGCTCATTGTCGAAGATACATACAGGAACTGGATATATTTTCCCTTAGATGCAGGGGGTTTTGCTTTCAAAACTGCTTCTATAAAAGCTTTTATATTCTCTACTATTTTATCAGTTGGGAAGGAAAGCTTGGCAACAGAGGCATGGAGATTTGCAGATTTGTCTATTCTGAATTCAACTCTTCCTGATTTTATTTCCTTTACAGCTTTTGCAATTTCAAAGGTTACAGTTCCAGTTTTTGGGCTTGGCATCAATCCCCTCGCTCCAAGAACCTTTCCGAGCTTGCTTACGCTCTTCATCATGTCAGGTGTTGTAACAACAGCCTCAAAATCAAGCCACCCCTTGGATATCTTTTCTATTAGCTCCTCTCCGCCTATATAATCAGCACCTGCACTTTCTGCCTCTTTTACCTTTTCTCCGGAAGCAATTACTACAACCCTCTTGCTCTTTCCAGTCCCATTGGGAAGAACAACTGTTCCCCTAACCATCTGGTCAGATCTTTTGGGATCAACTCCCAATTTCAATGCCAGATCAACTGACTCATCAAATTTTGAGTATTTTATCTTTTTAAGAAGTTCTATTGCTTCCTCAATAGAGTATTCTTTAAGCTCTACCTCTTTCAAAGCATTCTCGTATTTTTTCCCTCTTTTCCTACTCATTTACAACCTCCAGTCCCATGCTCTTTGCTGTTCCCTTTATTATCTCAACAGCTTTTTCAAGGGATGTTGTGTTTAAGTCAGGCAACTTAATTTTAGCAATTTCAAGGATTTGCTTCTCGGATACCTTACCAACCTTAACCTTTTTTTGGTCAGAAGAACCTTTTGCAATATTAGCTGCCTTCTTCAGAAGGAATGAAGCAGGAGGGGTTTTCACAACAAAGGAAAAAGTTTTATCAGTATATATGGTGACAAGAACAGGAACTATTGTCCCCTTTTCCATCTTTGCGGTTACTTCATTAAACTTTTTTACAAATTCCATTGTGTTGACCTGATGAGGACCCAGAGCAGGTCCTACTGGTGGCTGAGGCGTTGCTTCCCCAGCAGGAAGCTGAAGCCTAACAACAGCTTTTACAGTTTTTGCCATAAAGACCTCCTATATCTTTTCAACCTGTAAAAAATCTAACTCCACAGGAGTTTGTCTTCCGAAAATAGTAACAATAACTTTTACAGTTCCTCTCTCATTATTCACAGATTCAATAATTCCATTGAAATTTGAGAAAGGACCATCAATTATTCTTACAGCCTCACCCTTTTCAAGAGTATGTCTTGGCTTAGGTTTTTCAACGGTAGCTTCCATCTGCTGAAGAATCTTTCTCACTTCGTTTTCTTCAAGAGGTGTGGGCTTCTGTCCTGAACCTACGAAACCTGTTACTCGGGGAGTCCTTCTTACGAGATGCCATGTTCTATCGTCCAATACCATATTAATTAAGATGTAGCCAGGATATGATTTTTTGGAAGTGACAACTTTCTTTCCACCCTTTATTTCAACAACATTTTCAGTGGGAATTATTATTTCTCCTATCTTGTCTTCAAGCTCATACTTCTTTGCTCTTTCTTTAATAGATTCTGCAACGAATTTTTCAAATCCAGTATATGTGTGAACTACATACCAATTTTTGTTGTCCATAAATTCACCCAATAAAAATTTTTATCTTTGCTATAACATAAGAAAAAATTGCATCGAAGAAAAAGAGGAAGAAACCAAAGAATATAACAAGGATTATTACGACGATTGTGGTTCCTACAGTTTCCTTCCTTGTTGGCCATGTTGCCTTTTTCAGTTCACCTTTTACATCAGAAAGAAAATTTGAAAACTTCCTCAATATTCCAACTTTTTCATTTTGCATTTTATCTCTCTTCCTTAAGGAGAATTTTTATGGCAGGCCAGAGAGGACTCGAACCCCCAACCACCGGTTTTGGAGACCGGCGCTCTACCGATTGAGCTACTGGCCTGCATTATTTAGTCTCCTTATGCAAGGTGTGAGCCCTACAAAAAGGACAAAACTTCTTTAACTCCAGCTTATCTGTGTGTTTCTTCTTGTTCTTTGTGGTAGTATAGTTTCTTCTCTTACACTGGGAACACTGTAATGTTATTATCTCTCTCATTAAATCACTCCAGAATATCAGTAACTGAGCCTGCTCCTATTGTCCTCCCTCCTTCCCTTATAGCAAACCTCAATCCCTTCTCCATTGCTATCGGCGTTATCAACTCTATCTCTAAGTTTACATTGTCTCCTGGCATTACCATCTCTACTCCAGAAGGTAACTTCACCGTCCCTGTTACATCTGTTGTCCTGAAATAGAACTGAGGCCTATATCCATTGAAAAATGGTGTATGCCTTCCCCCCTCCTCCTTCGTCAATACATATACCTCTGCCTTAAACTTAGTATGCGGTGTTATGCTACCAGGGGCTGCTAATACCATCCCCCTCTCTACCTCATCCTTCTCTGTCCCTCGCAAAAGCACTCCTATGTTGTCTCCAGCTATACCTTCATCCAGTATCTTCCTGAACATCTCTACACCTGTCACTACCCTCTTCAGTATCTCCTTCCTCAATCCTACTATCTCTACCTCATCCCCTACCTTAACCTTACCCCTTTCTACCCTACCTGTCACAACTGTCCCCCTCCCTGATATCGAAAATATGTCCTCTATCGGCATCAAAAATGGCTGGTCTATTAGCCTCTGGGGTAAAGGTATATACCTGTCTACCGCTTCCATTAGCTCTAATATGCACTTGTTCTCAGGCTTGTTGGGATCTCCATCAGATTCCATTGCCTTTAGTGCAGATCCCCTTATCACTGGTATCTCATCCCCAGGAAACGCATACTTCTTAAGAAGCTCCCTTACCTCAAGCTCAACTAAGTCAACTATCTCAGGATCATCTACTAAATCAACTTTGTTCAAAAATACCACTATGTAGGGAACATTAACCTGCCTTGCAAGAAGTATGTGCTCCCTCGTCTGAGGCATAGGTCCATCTGCCGCTGATACTACAAGAATCGCTCCGTCCATCTGTGCAGCTCCTGTGATCATGTTCTTTACATAGTCAGCATGACCAGGGCAATCTATGTGGGCATAATGCCTGTTCGCTGTCTCATACTCAACATGTGCTATCTGTATCGTTATACCACGAGCCTTCTCCTCAGGTGCATTGTCTATTGACCAGAAATCCCTATACTGAACATTGGGATTTATCCTGTTCAGAACCTTCGTTATCGCAGATGTGAGAGTTGTCTTGCCGTGATCCACATGCCCTATTGTCCCAATGTTTAAGTGAGGCTTCGTCCTCTCAAATTTTGGTTTCGCCATTTTACCATTCCTCCTTT
>CAZFCI010000226.1:0-2894 GCA_964517525.1 uncultured Clostridia bacterium
CTCTTATTACCTCTTCAGTATAAAAATTAGCACTTTCCTTTTCTAAATAAATAGTAACTTTCGTTCCAAGATGATCAAGACTCAAGAGTTTACCATCAAAAATTTTATATGGAGCATCATTCCCCTTGAGATACCACTCTGAGTATCCGTGATAATTTGGTGACCATGTCTCAGTTATGATTTTTTTACAAAAATTCAGAGCAAGTTTTGCGCCCTGACCTGCGAATCCGATACCTTTCCCTCTCTCTTTAGTGGAAGCAGCGAAGTCATGATATTCTAAAAACTGTCTTTTATCCATTCCAAATCCATCGTCTGTTACTTGCAGAGTGCCTTCATTCTTATCGAACATAATCTGAATTTGGGAAGCCTTTGCATCTAAAGAATTTGCCACTAATTCAACAATAGCAGCAATTTGTGGCTCAAATGGGTATTGATCTGCAATATTTTGGACGAGTCGTTTAACATTGACTCCACTTTTACCTTCAAAATAGTTGCTCATTTCGTTCCTCTGTCATCTAAGCAAAATTTCGCCTGTCTCGTTCATAAACGACAATATTGTCTTTTGCTCTATTTTGGAATGATAGAAAAGTATGTCGCCTATCCATACTTTTAAGTTAACCACTATTAAATTATTTGACTTATCTTTCATGATTTTGATTTTCAAATCCACAATTTTTTTATATAAATCTTTAATTAAAAAGTCAAGCAAATAGGATTGAAAAAGCTATCTGTAGAAACTCTATACTCTAAGAATAAATTTATCCTAAAAGAATTCCTAAGAAGGACAAATTAATGTAAAATATTTTTTAAAGTCCTTTTTTGGATTCAAAAATGATTAAAGTTATTGGTGGTGGTCTTGCTGGTTCTGAGTGTGCTTTGCAAATTGCAAAAAGAAAAATTCCAGTTAAGTTATATGAGATGAGACCATCAAAGATGACAGAGGCTCACACAACCCCATATTTTGGTGAACTTGTTTGTAGTAACTCTCTTGGTTCCGAAGATTTAAACTCTCCTTCAGGACTCCTTAAAGAGGAGCTTAGACTTCTTGGCTCATTTCTTATTGAAATCGCTAAAAAAACAAGAGTTCCAGCAGGGCTTTCATTAGCTGTTGACAGGAATCTCTTCCCAAGGGAGGTAACTTCAGCGCTGGAAAAGAACGAGTTCATTGAAAGGATTGTAGAAGAAGTTCAAGAGATACCAAAGGATGGAATTGTTATAATTGCCACAGGACCTCTTACATCTGAAGCAATGAAGAAAAGCATATTAAAGATAACAGGTGAGAAAAATCTCTATTTTTATGATGCCTCCTCCCCGATTGTGACCTTCTCCTCAATAAATATGGAAAAAGCTTTCTTCGGCTCAAGGTATGGAAAGGGAGGGGATGATTTCATAAATTGCCCCATGACAAAAGAAGAATATGAAAGATTCTGGAGGGAACTGATTAAGGGAGAAAAAACTTACATTCATCCCTTTGAAAAAGAAATATTTTTTGAGGGTTGCCTTCCAATTGAGGAGATGGGAAAAAGGGGATTTGATACATTAAGATTTGGTCCTTTGAAGCCTGTAGGATTAAGGGATAAGAGAACTGGAGAGATTCCCTATGCTGTTGTCCAGCTTAGAAGAAATGATTTGAAAGGGGAATGGTATGAGCTTGTTGGTTTTCAAAGCAGACTCAGGTGGAGAGAGCAGGAAAGGATTTTCAGAATGATTCCCTGTCTTGAAAAGGCTGAATTTGTAAGGTTTGGAAAACTCCACTTAAATTTTTATATAAACTCCCCAGCCCTTCTCACTCCTTCTTTAAGATTGAGAAAGGATGAGAGGATAATTTTTGCGGGACAAATTACAGGAGCAGAGGGTTACTGTGAAAACATTGCAACAGGTTTAATAGCAGGACTCTCTGCAATCGCTATTCTAAAAGGAAGGGAATTTTCACCACCTCCTCCAACAACAGCAATAGGAAGTCTTTGTTATGCAATATCCAATCCAGAGATAAAAAAGCTTGATCCAATAAATTTTACCTTTGGTCTTCTTCCTCCACTGGATTTAAAAGTTCCAAAAAAACTAAAAAAAGGTTCTTTAGTTGAAAGGGCAATAGTAGATCTAAAAAATTGGACTGAGGAACATAAGATTTAAAAACTAAATCAATTTAGTTTTTCCTAACCAGCAATGGGGGTCTTCTTGAAGGTAATCTCCAGTCAGACAATAGCACATTGCTCTGCATCCAATGCAATCTTCAATCTCACATTTTCCGCAAATCCCTTTAAGATTTCTCTTTTTCCTCAATAAATTAAGAACTTCCGAATCTCTCCATATTTCAAAAAGGGATTTTTTAAGGAGATTCCCTATTGGAAGGAGAAATCTTCTGCAGGGAAGAATAGTTCCATCAGGGAGAATGGCTATCCCATCCTTTCCAACTATGCATTCTGAGCCCAAAATTTTTACTCTTTCTTTGGAAAAAAGAACTTTTATTGCCCTGAACTTTATAAGCTCCTCCTTTTTTGCAGTGTATCCGAATTTTTCAAGGATGGTTAGCCAGACATTAAGAAATTCATTTCCTGAGTGGACATTATCTTCTATATTTTTTCCAGTACCAAGAGGGAAAAATCTTTCTATTATGAAACCTTTAAAGCCTTCTTCTTTTGCAAATTCAGGTAAAAATTCTATATCTGACAGATTCTTTTTCATTACTGTAAACATAAGTATAAGAGGAATCTTTCTGCCCTTTGCCCTTCTGACATTTTCCATTACCTTTGAGAATGTTCCTTTACCTCTGACCCAATCATTTGTTTTTTCTGAGACCCCATCAAGGGAAATTTTTATTTCTTTTAATTTTTTGAATTTTTCAAATTCTTCTAAAAAATCTGAGAGAATTGTGCCATTGGTTATAAGACTAA
>CAZFCI010000227.1:0-8193 GCA_964517525.1 uncultured Clostridia bacterium
TCAGTATGTGGAGGCAATAAGAATATATCAGATGAAGAATCCAGGGAGATTTCCATCAAAACTTGAGGAGCTTCTCGAGAAAAAATGCATAAGAAAGCTTTACAAGGATCCAATTTCACAGGATGGGGAATGGGATATAATAGTTCCATCGTTGCAGATTGCACCTGGGACTGAGAGAGGTGGAATTCAAAAAATTGTTATAATTCCCAAAAAATTAATAGAAAAATACCCACAACCTATTCAGATAATTGGAGTTGTTAGCTCATCCTCTGAGAAATCTTATAAGATTTACTGTGGGGGAGAAAAATATAATAAATGGTTCTTTTATTATGGTAGAAAATGTGAGATAATTCCATCCTACGAGTATTTTAAACCAAAATGAGAGAGATTCTTGTTGTAGCAGGAGAAAGCTCTGGCGAATCTTACGGTGCAGAGTTGACAAGAGAAATAAAAAGGCTCATTCCAGATGTGCGATTTTTCGGTGTTGGCGGTGAGGAGATGGCGAAGGAAGGGGTGGAGTTAATTTGCCATATAGAGAAACTATCGATAATTGGTATATTTGAAGCCATACCCCATATCTTTAAATTATTAAAGATTAAAAGGGAAATTGTTATTGAATCAAAAAAGAGAAAACCAGTATGTGCAATTTTAATCGATGCACCCGATTTTAATTTGAGGCTTGCAGAAGAGCTAAAGAGAGCTGGTATTCCTGTAATTTATTTTATAAGCCCTACTGTTTGGGCATGGAGAAAGGGAAGGATAAAGAAGATAAAGAAATATGTTTCATTGCTTTTACTAATTTTCCCATTTGAAAGGGAAATTTATGAAAAGGCAGGCGTTCCACATATTTTTGTTGGTCATCCCCTTAAAGATAGAGTTAAAATTGATACTGATAGGGATAGATTGAGAAAAGATTTGGGAATAGAAAATTTAAAGCCTGTAATCTCAATTCTTCCTGGTTCAAGAAAAACAGAGATAACAAATCATTTACCGATTTTAGTTGATTCATTGAAAGAGCTCAGAAAAAATAATGATTTTAAAGCTTTTCTAATAAAGGCTCCCGGAATTTCAGAGAATTTAATAAGAGAGTACCTGAATGGTTTTGAAATAGAAATTGTTGATAATGAACGATTCAAAAAAATGGCATGCTCTGACATAGCCATTGCTTCCTGTGGAACTTCAAATCTCGAACTCCTTCTTTTAGGTGTTCCATTTATTGCTTTCTATAAAATTTCAAGATTGAGCTATTTAATTGCCAAGATTCTTGTAAAGGTCAAACATGCAAGTATTGTTAATATTCTTGCTGGAAGAGAAATAGTGCCGGAACTTTTACAATCAAATTTCAATAAGAATAACATTGTGAAAAAAATTCAATTTTTGCTATTTTCGGAAGAAGAAAGAGAAAGGATCAAAAATGAATTTAAAAGGATAAAGGACACCCTTGGTGAGGAAGGGGCTATGTCGAGATCTGCAAAAGCAATAGTTGAATTTTTAAGTTTAAAATGAAGATTTTTATAACAGGAGTTCAAGGATCGGGTAAATCAACCCTTTTCAGAATACTTACCTCTGCTGAAGAGGGTTCAAATTCATGGATCTCTGAAGTTGAGGATAAAAGAATACTGACCCTCCATGGACTTTATCCTGATAAGAAAGTCACAAAAATTAAGTTTGAATATCAGGACTTACCTCCTATTCCTGAGGGAGGAAAACCTCTTTCGCAATACTTAGATTCTCTAAAAATTGCAGATTTAATTATTTATGTTGTGAAGAATTTCAATGGTGATGAACCCTTAAGAAAAATAGATATGTTTGAGGAAGAATTAAGAATTTCTGACCTTGCAGTTCTTGAAAACTCAATACAGAATCTTGAAAAAGATTTGAAAAAAATGAAAAGTCCAGAAAAGGAAAGGGAGCATGAGCTCTTGTTAAAAATTAAGAATGAAATTGATGCTGGAAGACCTGTGAGGGAATCTCTTCTTACATCTGAGGAGATAAGATTTATAAAGGGGTTTGCTTTTCTTTCCTTCAAACCAGTTCTTTATGCTATTAATGTTAGTGAGGGTGAAACTGATAAAATATACGATGAAAATTTGAAAATAAAAAGAAAGGGCTTGATAACAGTCTCCTTCTCAGGCAGGCTTGAGCTTGAAATTTCCCAGCTGGATGCTGAAAGTAGAGAAGAATTTTTGAAGGAATGGGGTTTGAAAGATTTTGCAAAGGAGAGGATAGAGAGTTCAATAATTGAATGTATGGATATGATAATCTTTTATACAATTGGAAAGGATGAGATAAGAGGCTGGTTAATACCTTCAGGGACGAAAGCTATAAAAGCTGCTGGAGCAATCCACACAGACATGGAAAAAGGTTTCATAAGGGCTGAAGTTATTTCCTTTGAGGAACTTATGAAAATAGGTTCTTTAAAAGAAGCAAAGGAACATGGACTTATTAGAATTGAAGGAAAAGATTATTTGGTTAAAGATGGTGACATAATTTACATAAGATTTACATCGTGAAAGGGAGGAAATTCATAAGTTGGAAGATAAATTTACTTTTAATGTCATTAAAAAAGACAAAAAATCAAAAGCAAGACTTGGTATTATAAAGACTCCCCACGGAGATATTCATACTCCTGCCTTTGCTCCTGTTGCATCTCAAGGAGCTGTAAAGGCGATTATTCACAAAGAACTCGAGAATTTAAATGTGGAGATAATAGTTAGCAATGTTTATCATCTTTTCGTGCGTCCAGGAATAGAAATAATTGAGAGAATGGGTGGTCTCCATAATTTCATATCCTGGGAAAGGGCAATAATGACTGATAGTGGAGGCTTTCAGACCTACAGCTTGTCTGCCTTAAGAAAAATAGACGAGAGTGGTGTTAGATTTTCGTCCCACACTGATGGAAAGAAGTTTCTTTTGAGTCCTGAAGATGTTGTAAACATTCAGCTTAAACTTGGCTCTGATATAATTATGGTTCTCGACTGTCTAATTCCCTATCCCGCTCCAAAAGAAGCGATTAAAAAAGGGGTTGATTTGACAATAAAATGGGCTGAAAGATCAATGAAGGTATGGAGAGAAACAGTAAATGAAAAAAGGGGAATTTTTGGAATAATTCAGGGAGGAACAGAAAAAGATTTTAGGCTTAAATGTCTTGAGGAGCTTATGAAACTTGATTTTTCAGGTTATGCCCTTGGAGGGTTGTTTGTGGGTGAGCCGAAGGAAGATTCTATGGAGGTAATAGATTATCTTTCCTCCTCAATCCCTGATAAATATCCAAGATATTTAATGGGTTCTGGAACTCCAGAGGATATATTTTTAGCAGTTGAAATGGGGATTGATCTATTTGATTGTGTTCTTCCAACAAGGAATGCAAGGACAGGGACACTATTTACCTACAAAGGAAAAGTTCTAATAAAGCAGGCTCGTTATGCAGAAGATCCTGAACCAATTGATCCAGATTGTCAGTGTTATACATGCAGAAATTTCTCGCGAGCATACCTAAGACATCTTTTTAAGGCGGATGAGTTGAATTCCTTTATTCTCAATACAATTCACAATCTTTATTTTTATCTTGACATAATGCAAAAAATAAGGCAAAGTATTTTATTTGACAGTTTTGAAAACTTTAAAAAGGAAGTCCTTAATGGACTGAAGGAGAGAGAAAAATGATATCGAATTTATATGCGCAAGGTGCTGGTCAGGGACAGCAAAGCCTTTTTGGAATGTTGATCCCCTTTATTCTCATTTTTGCAGTTTTTTATCTCATAGTTATACTTCCTGCAAAGAAGAGACAGAAACAACATCAAAGAATGGTTGAGAGTTTAAAACCAGGAGACAAGATCATTACTGCGGGAGGAATATATGGAGTTGTAACAGGAGTAAAAGAAGATAGGATAGAGATAAAGATTGCTCCAAATGTCAAAATTGAAATAACAAAAGGCTCGGTAGCAGCGATGATTGGCAAGGAGGAGTAATATGGGGAAGGATACATGGAAATGGATACTCACTTTGATTGTAGTAATAGGAGCAATATACTTAGCCTATCCTCCGAAGGAGAAGATAAGACTTGGACTTGATCTTAGAGGAGGAATGCATCTTTTACTCGAGGTAGTCACAGATGATGCATTAAGAATGGAAGCTGACCATGTAATTCTCAGATTGCAGGACATTTTTAAAGAGAAATTGGTAAAATTTTCGAGAATTACAAGGGAAGATCCAAAAACAATAATTATTGAGGGAGTAGATTTATCTCAAGAGAGTGCAATCAAAGATGCAATAGAGCAGTTTGCAAATGAATGGGATTACTCAATAACCGGGGAGAGGATAAGGCTTACTTTGAAACCAAATGTTGCGCTTTATTTAAAGGAGATGGCAGTAAATCAGGCAATAGAGACAATAAGAGGTAGGGTTGATGAACTTGGTGTTGCAGAACCTGTAATTCAAAAGCATGGTGCAGATAGAATCCTTGTTCAACTTCCTGGGGTTGATAACCCTGAAAGGGTAAAAAATATTATTCAAAATACTGCTTTACTCGAGCTAAAACTTGTTGTAAAAGGACCTGTTGAAAGCAAAGATGAGCTTCTTAAAGATTATAATGGTGTTGAGCCTCCAGATATGGAAATTGTTAAATCTGATCCCGCCAAAAGCAGAGTTCAAGGATACTACCTTGTGAAAAAGGTTGCTGCTATAACTGGAAAGGATATTAGAAATGCAAGGGTCGGAAAGGATGAGTTCAATCAACCTGTTGTTAATTTTACCCTATCAAATCAGGGTGGGAAGATTTTTGAAAAGGTTACATCAGAAAATATTGGAAAGCCCCTCGCAATCATTCTGGATGGAAGAGTTATTTCAGCTCCTATAATAGAAGCTGTTATAAGGGATGCAGGAAGAATAACAGGACGTTTTACACCTCAGGAAGCCGAGGATTTAGCCATTGTTCTTCGTTCAGGAGCTCTTCCTGCTGGGATAAAATATCTTGAAGAGAGGACAATTGGTCCTTCCCTTGGAATGGACTCAATCACAAAAGGATTGAGAGCATCGGTTATTTCTTTGATTATAGTTATGGCTTTTATGGTTTTTTATTACAGACTTTCTGGTCTCAATGCAGTAATTGCTCTAATTTTGAACATGATAATTCTTCTTGGAGTCATGTCATACTTTAAAGCAACTCTTACTCTTCCTGGAATTGCAGGTGTTGTTTTAACAATTGGTATGGCAGTTGATGCCAATGTTTTGATATTTGAAAGGATAAGAGAGAATTTAAGACTTGGGAAATCCGTTAGAGCATCTGTTCCAGAAGGTTTTAGAAAAGCTTGGGTCACAATTCTTGATTCAAACTTAACAACAATTGTAGCTGCAATATTCCTCCTTCAGTTCGGAACTGGACCTGTTAAAGGTTTTGCTGTTACTTTAATAATTGGTATAGTAGCTTCTCTTTTCACTGCTGTTTTTGTTTCAAGAATGATATTTGATTTTGTCCTTTCAAGTAAGAAAAAAGTTGAAAAGCTTAGTATATAGGAGTAGAGATGATAGAACTTTTTAAAACTCCCAACATAAATTTCCTTAAATACAAGTACCATGCCTTTGCCCTCAGTGGAATAATAATTATATGTGGCCTGATAACATATTTTATTAGAGGTGGCTTCAATTACTCTGTTGATTTTACGGGTGGAATCCTTGTCCAGGTATCTTTTAAAGAGAATATTAGCACGGGCAAAGTTAGAGCCCTACTTGCGGATGCAGGTCTTGGAGACTGCACAATTCAGAGATTCGGAGAGAGGAATGAATACATAGTTAAGGTTCCATTACCTGAAAGGAAAAGGGGAGAGCTTGAAGTAGGAACAGAGGAGCAGAATGAGATTGCAAGGAAAATAATGAATGTTCTAATGAGTGCAGAAGATAGGAAGAAGTTTACAGAGGGTTTTGTTAATTTAAATGCGATTTCAATTTCTGATTTAAAAGCTTTATTAAGGGAAAAATTATCTGATGAAGAGTCTGAAAAGGTTGCGGACAAAATAGTGGAATATAAAAATAAGCATAAAGGAATAATAACTGATTTCTCTGAGTTTGAAGGTATTGGAATAGACAAAAATATTGTTGAATTTCTTAAAAGCAAAACATTCCTTGGTTCTGTTGCCCAGACGAGGCTTGAAGCAGTTGGTCCAAGGGTTGGAAAGGAACTTAGGAAGAGAGCTTCCCTTGCTATTCTTTGGTCACTTCTTGCAATGCTTGTATACATCGCAGTTAGATTTAAATTTCAATACGGTTTATCTGCTGTTTTGACTTTAACCCACGATGTTCTTATAACTTTATCCTTCCTCCTTTTTTTCAACAGGGAGATTTCCCTTGAAGTAATTGCAGCTCTTTTGACTATAGTAGGTTATTCCATCAACGATACGATAGTGATATTTGACAGGGTTAGAGATAACTTAAAATTAATGAAGAAAACAGATCTGGAAAATATTCTTAATACATCCATAAATCAAACTCTTTCAAGAACGATTTTGACCTCATTAACTGTATTCTTTGTGGTATTAATACTCTTCCTATTTGGAGGAAGAGCAATAAATGACTTTGCTTTTACCCTATTTGTAGGAGTTATAGAAGGTTCCTATTCAACAATATATCAATCCTGTCCTTATATCCTTCTCTGGGAATATTTTTTTGGGAAAAAGCATTATGGAAGGAAATAGATTATGTTGAAAATGAGAAAAAATTATCATATAATTTTTGTGGAGGTTTGATATGTTTGAAGAATGGTTGATTGTATCAGGAAAGAAAAAGGGAGGGACGAAAAATAGATGGATAACATTTCCAATAGCACTGTTACTTCATATAATCCTCATAGGAGTTGCTATAATAGTCCCATTAATTACTACTCAGAATCTCCCTGTAATAGCAGTTACAACCGCATTTCTCGCACCACCTCCACCACCACCTCCACCACCCCCGCCCCCGGCAAAGAAAGCAAAACAGGAAACAAAGACGGAGGAAGTAAAGGAGACAAAACCCCTTGAGCCAGGAAAATTTGTTGCCCCTGTTGAAATTCCTGATGTAATTTCTGAAGAAGATATTTCAGATATAGCTGTTGAGGGAGGAGTTGAGGGAGGAGTTGAAGGAGGAGTTATTGGAGGAGTAATAGGAGGAGTTGTTGGAGGAGTAATAGGAGGAGTTGTTGGAGGCGAAGTTGAGCCACCAATAAGAGCTGGAGGAGAGATTAAACCACCAAAGCTGATAAAGAAAGTTGAGCCAGTATACCCACCTATTGCTGTTCAAGCAAGAGTAGAAGGAGTTGTGATTCTTGAAGCAACAACTGATATTTACGGAAGAGTTCAGAACATAAAAGTTCTTAGATCGATTCCTCTTCTTGATCAGGCAGCAATAGATGCTGTGAGGCAATGGGTATATGAACCGCTGATTATTGGTGGAAGACCAAGGCCAGTTATATTTACAGTAACTGTGACCTTTAAGCTTCAGAAATGAAAAAACATTTAAAATATAGAAAAGGAGGTAAATAAATATGCAGTTCGGAATTATTGAACTGTGGCAACATTCAGGATGGTTGGCGAGGATTGTTGTTATAATTCTTTTAACTCTTTCTGTCTGGACAATTGGAGTAGGGATCGAGAGAATAATTGTTTACATGAGAGCAAGAAAGCAGTCCAGTAAGCTTGCACCCCTTGTTGCAAAGCTTCTCAAAGAAGGGAAATTATCAGAAGCTGTCACCCTTACTACAAAGAAGGACTACAGAGGTTCCCACCTTGCAAAGGTTATATTTGCTGGTCTTCAGGAGTATCTCAATCAGAATCAGGGCAGTGTAAAGCCTGAAGAGAAAATAGAGGCTTCAAAGAGAGCAATTGAGAGACAGATTGCGATTACAGTCCAGGATTTCAGAAAAGGACTCAATCCTCTCGCAACCATTGGTTCAACAGCACCCTTTATTGGTCTATTTGGGACAGTTTTTGGTATTATCAATGCATTCCACGGTATGTCTGTTACAGGATCAGGAGGAATAGGAGCAGTTGCTGCTGGTATTGCTGAGGCTTTAATTACAACAGGAACAGGAATTGGAGTTGCAGTAATAGCTGTCTGGTTCTTCAACTTCCTTCTCAATCAGATTGATGTCTTCACTGCAGAAATGAACAATGCTTCATCAGAACTTGTTGGATTTTTCATTCAGAAAGAGGGAGTTTAGTC
>CAZFCI010000228.1:0-1713 GCA_964517525.1 uncultured Clostridia bacterium
AAGAAAGAGGATATACATATTATCAGAAACTCCTTGAAACCTTTTACAGATTCAAAGGATTACAGAGCATACATCAGGTAGTAGCAGAGGTTATGGGGCATGAATTTGCCCATGCAGTAGAGGCAGAGAGAGATTTTGAGAAGGCAATAGAGAGGCAGAGGATTTACGAAGAATTTCATCGAACACGTGAAATTATGATGGAGAGAAGAGTAAAAGAAGGATATAAAAGAAGCTTTAAAGACTATATTAAAAGCCTTCCAGAAACTGACATCTTAAAGAAAACATTTGAATCATTAAGAGAGTTATACGAAAGAGAGTATATACTCCCAGTAACTATGGAAGAAGTCTTGATAACTTATCCTACTGAGAAGGTGATATATGAGCAGATCAAAAAATTGTTCAATATCCAATAAAGCAAAGGTAATATTAATTTTTATCTTGACATTTCAATTTATGATTTGGGCTGATGTTAGATGTAAAGAGACAAGATGGGAAAAAATAGAAGGTTATAAATCAATGATAGAAATAGAAGAATTCGATTTTCCTATAGATATTGAAACAGAAATAACGGAAAAAGAGATAGAAGAATGGCTTGCTGGGAATGAGCCGATCAATGATCGAGAATACTTGGCACTTTACAAATATTTTAGAGAGTTTCCAATTTATAAATATCCCTCAGTGATGAAAATAGTTAGAGTAGATTATATAAAAAAGTATAGGTTGTTTTGGATAGAAAGTGTTCCTGCGCCAATAGACCATAACCCTCCAATGGTATTCTCAGTCAGCAGGGATGGGAAGGAGATACACAGATTTGGGAGAGCAGAGTTTGAGATAGAACCTTTAATCTTCGATAGAATCAAAAAAAGCGACATAAAATTTTTTAACAAGATGATGAAAAAAGAAAAGATAAAGGTAGAAGACCCTGTTTTTGCTCTGGATATTTGTATGTTGTTTGTGAAGATAGCTTTTTGGGTAGAGCTTGAAGTCGTCAAGGATAAATCCCAATTAGAAAGGAACTTTGAGATCAAATTTGGAGAAAAAAAAGAGGAAGAGTTCAGTAAGCTCCGAAAACTAGTTCATGCTCCTTTATATAGGAAGAAGGGAAATGTCTATGAGTTAATATTTTTTACATCAATAACACATTATTTCATTCATGAATGGCATTTTGAAATTAGCACAAAAGGGCAAATAAAATTGATAGGATTTAATATAATTGATTAACTTTCTCTATGAGAAAGGCAATATCTGATCTGGGAGGTTGAAGGAGATAAGGGATTTTTCAGGGAGGGTTATAAGCTATGAGTATGATGAGAGGGGGGATTTGATTAAAGCCTCTTTTGAAGGAAGGAACAGAGCTTACTCTTATAAGAATGAACCAACAAACTTAAAACTTTCCCACAATCTTGAATCTGTCACCGACTGCAATGGTCAGAGAGTCTTAGAGCTTTCTTATGATTCGGAAGATAGACTCACATCTCAGAAAATAGGAGGAATCCCAATCTCAATCTCCTCAGGGCAAACAGCAACAACAACCGACGGGAATGGAAACATCAGAGCTTACATCTGTAGGAGAGCTTGTTAATTATAAAAATATGAAAAAATTATTCTTGGGCTTAATTAAAACTCTTATTACCCTTTCGACTAATTCTAATTGCATCATACAAAGATCTATATGAAATAGTATTCATTGCCTCACATAAGATTCTATTCGAA
>CAZFCI010000229.1:0-4832 GCA_964517525.1 uncultured Clostridia bacterium
ACCCTAAACTCTCTGATAGAAGAAAAAAATCTCTCATGGCTTTCCTTACTTACTATTTTTGAGGAATCTTTAAGCGACAGGACTGTCTTAATTTCCCTGAGCCCCTTTTCTGGTTCTAAAAACTTAACTGCTGAAATATCGAGTGACAATCTTGATGAATTACTGAAAACAATTAACAGATTATCAAAAAACAAACTGGTTTCTGAGGTTTCCATTGTTAGAGAGAGAGAAAAGGAAGGACAGAAAATAATTACTATTTCTATTAAATTGAAGGGTTAATATGAGGGAAAAAGAGAAAAAAGTTATAACTTATCTTCTAATTTTTCTTTTAATTGAAATAATTATTTACATTTTTATCATTCCAAGGTTGCAAAAATCTCTTTTATCCCAACTCGACTCCTACAACTACTTGAGAAAATCTTTATTTGAGACAAAGGAAAAAAACTCTGCTTTAAAAGAAGAACTAACAAAATGGGAGGAAGTTCCAAAGGAAGTGGAAATTATTGAAAGGGACTATTTATTTCCAAACTCTATAGAGAACATAAGATTACTTCTCAAAAGGTTTTCTTCGAATTCCGGTATTTACCTCGGAGACATCAGTTATGATTATGAAGGCATTTCAGATAGTATTATAAAAATAAAAATAGATTTCAGTGTAACAGCTCCTTACGATTCCCTGAGGAGATTTATTGGTGAGATTGAGAAGGAATCGAGGTTTATTGTTCTAAAGAGCATAAATTTAATTTCAACAGCTTCTGACATCATAAATGCCAAAATTTCTATTTTTGTTTACATGAGCAAAAAGGGATGAAAAGGATTTTGCTTTTACTCATTATATTTCTGACCCCATTTACTCCATTATCTCAAGAAAAGAAAGATAAGGAATCCCCCATAAAATCCTACAAAATGCAGAAAGACAGAAAACTTATACCTTCTAAAAGGAATCCCTTCCAAAAAAAAGAAGAAGTTTTTATTCCTGATGTAAAAAAGGAAGAAAAGGAGAAGGAGGAGTTAAAGGGTCCTGTCCTTCCCCGTTGTGAATTCAAAGGTTTTCTAACCTCGAAAAAGAAGAAACTGGCTATTATAAATATTGATGGAAATGAGGCAATGGTTGAAGAGGGAGAAGAAATAATGAATTTAAAAATTCTGTCCATAAAAGAAAATGAGATTGAGGTTCTCTATCTTTTAACCAATGAAAATCTAAAAATTCCTTTTACAGGAGGTGAGTAGTGAAAAAAATACTTTTTATCCTCCCAATTTTTATTCTCTGGAGTTGTTCTGTGATAAGTGTCAATTTTGAAATGGGAGAAAAGGAACTCCTTAACAGAAATTATGAGAAAGCGGTCTTCTATTTCGAGAAGGCTTTGAAGGAAAATCCCAAAAATTCCCTCTACAGGGTAGCCTTGATGAGAGCAAAGTATGAAGGTTCCCTTTACCATCTTCAGAAAGCAAGAAATCTCAAGGAAGAAGGGAAAAAGGAAGAAGCAATTAAAGAATACAAAAAGGCTATAGAATTTGATCCCACAAATATTGGGCTAATCAAAGAATTGGAAAACTACCAGAGGGAAGAAATCAAGAAAGAGACCCCAAAAAAGATTGAACAGCCTTTTAAACTAATAACAAAAGAGGACAAAATTATACAACTAAAATTTCAGAATACATCTATTAGGTCAATATTCCAAAGTGTTGGAAAATTCTTTGGAATAAACATCCTATTTGATTCCCAATTCCAGGATTCAATTCTATCTATAGAACTTGAAGATATGACTGTTGAGCAGGCTTTAAGCTCTCTTTGTTCAGTTTCAAGAAATTTCTGGACAGTTGTTAACCCAAAAGCAGTAATAATTGCCCCTGACAATATTGTCAAGAGGAGACAATATGAAATTCAAGGGGTGAAGACCTTTTATCTTAAATATGCAGACGCAGAGCAACTCAGACAAGTTCTTGCCACTGTTGGAAGGACCCCAAGAATTGCAGTAGATAAAGCGTCAAATTCAATAACTGTAAGGGGAACATCCTTTGACCTTGAAGCTTTTGAAAATTTGATTTCAAAGATTGACAAACCAGGGGGAGAAGTAATCCTTGATGTGGAAATAATGGAAGTGAATAGATCAAAACTTCTCCATTATGGAATAGACCTGAGCCCTTACGCAGTCTCAACAAGAATAAACCCCTCAAAATTAAAAGAAGGTTATATAAGCTGGCCAGATCTCAAATCACTTCCTTCAGAGGATATTTTCCTTTCTGTTCCCACTCCGTTAATAAACTTCCTCCATTCCGACAACTCAACAAGGATAATTGCCCAACCAAGACTCAGGGGGGTGGACTCCAAAAAAATAAGCTTCAACATAGGAGAGAAAATTCCTGTTCCCATTACTACATTCACCCCTATTGCTGCTGGAGGAATTGCCCAGCAACCTGTAACTTCATTCGAGTATAAGGATGTTGGAATAGGACTTGAGATAACGCCTAAGGTTCACTCAAAGGATGAGGTATCTCTTGAATTAAAGTTAATCATTACATCCCTTTCAGGTTATGGTTATGCCAATCTCCCCATTTTGGGAAATAGACAGCTTGAAAATTACATTAGATTGAAAGTGGGAGAAACCACACTTCTTGCAGGTCTTCTCAGGGAAGATGAGAGAAAATCTCTAAAGGGAATTGCAGGACTGAGGAACATACCAATTATTGGAGACCTTTTTTCCGCTGAAGAAACTACAATATCCCAAACAGACATAATTCTTACAATAACTCCACACATAATAAAACCCTTACCAATCGATGCAAAAGATCTTGAGCCTTTCTGGACTGGAACAGAGGAAGGAGGTATGATGCCGGGAATGATACCAACTGAGAGGGAAATGATGGAAAAACCAGGCATTGAAGCAATAGAGGAGGTTCCGCCCTCAGAAAATATAATATCCATTGTTCCTTCATCAATCTTCTCCCCGCTAAACACAGAAGTTGCTCTTGAAGTCTTCCTTTCATCTTCAACCCAAATTTCAAATTTAAGCTTCCAGATAAGATTTGATCCCTCAGTTTTAAGGGTTAAGGATTTAAATCCTGGAGGAGGAATTGTTTCAGGGGCAAAGCCCCCATCATTCCTTAAGGATATAAATAACAGCTCAGGCATAATAACAATTGGAATTACATCAACTGAACCAATGAAGGGTATATCTTCAGGAACAATAATTAATTTCACAATACAAACTTTGAAGGAAGGAAGCTCAGAAATTCAGATAGAAGGGATTGGAGCCTCTGATTTAAGAGGGAAGCCTGTTCAGTTTAACTCTTCATCTTCTTACATAAAAATTGGAAGAGAATAAAAAACTCTTGCAAAGTTTCTACATTATTGGGAAAATAATCTAATGTATATTAAGAAGATAGAACTTCAAGGTTTCAAGTCATTCTATAAAAAAACAAAAATCGAATTTCACCCAGGAGTAACTGCCATTGTTGGACCAAATGGTTGCGGAAAATCCAATTTGGTTGATGCCATAATCTGGTCTCTTGGAGAGGGAAGACTTAGAACACTAAAGGGAGAAAGAGTAGGAGAAATAATTTTTAGCGGCTCTCAAAAAAGGGAACCGTCAGGGATGGCAGAAGTTGTCCTCTGGATTGAAGACAAGGAGTGGGATGAACCCCTCTCAGTTGGAAGGATTATTTATCGATCAGGAGAATCAGAGTTCAGAATAAACGGGAAAAAAGTTAGATTGAAGGATGTTCAGGATGAGCTATGGAAAAGAGGGCTTGGAGGGAAGGATTATTTTGTCATTGAACAGGGAAACATTGGAGCAATAATAACATACAAGCCAAATGAAAAAAGGACCCTTATAGAAGAGGCAGCTGGAATAGTAAAATACAAAGAAAGAAAAAGAGAATCAAAGCTTAAACTTGAGGATGCAAAACAGAATCTTATTAGAATAGAAGACATACTTCAGGAAACAGAAAAACAAAAAAACTCTCTTCAGAGGCAAGCTTCATTGTCACGGAAATATAAAAATCTAAGAGAAAGACTGAGAGACCTTTCCATTCTTTATTTTTACTTGAAATCAAAAGAACTTTTCTCACAGTTTGAAGAGATTAACCTCAAAATCGCTGATTCAGAATTTAAAGAGAAAAAAATAAAAGATATGATCTCCCAGATAGAAGAGAAAATAAAAGGGAAAAGGGATGAATTATCAAGCTTTGAAAGGGAAATTAGAGAGGTAAGGAATGAACTTCTTACAAGAAAGACTGAATTTGAAAAGGAGAAAGCTAATCTTGAAAAAGAGGAAAAAAGAAAGTCCCTTATCATCAAAAGCATAGAAGAAAGTAATAGAGAGATTGGAAGGATAGAAAAAGAATTGGAAGAATGGAAAGTTCAGGAAGCTACCGCTCTTGAGGAGATTGAAAATAATAGAAATGGTAAGGAAAATGCATTAAAAAAGATAGATGAGATTGAAAAGATTCTATCTGAAGAAATCAAAAATTATGATGAAGTTAGGAAAGTCCAATCTGATTTTGAAAAGGAACTTTCTAAATTAGTTGAGACTGATTTAAAATATTCAAATCAGATAAAAGTTTTAGAGGGGGAAATAACCTCCATAGGAAAATCCAAAGAAAGGTTAAAATCAGAGCTACTTAGATACAAAGAGATTCTTGGAACGAAATGGAAAGAAGATGAGTATAAAAAATTGAAGGATGTTTTAAATTCCCTGAAAAAAGATATTGAAGTAGGGAGTGAAAAAATTAATGAAATTAACATTAAAATAAAGGAATTGGAAAAAGAGATACATTCTTTGGAGATAAAGGAGAAAGAAATTAATGCAAGGCTCGAGATACTCTTTGAG
>CAZFCI010000230.1:0-6503 GCA_964517525.1 uncultured Clostridia bacterium
GAAAAATATTATTAATTGGCTTGAAATAAAGTTTCTGTAAGAGGAATAAAAGCAAGGAAAGGATTAGAACTACGAGAAGAGCGGAAAAATCCAGGTTTACCATAAATCATCAAATATATTTATTTACCATTGTTCCCAGAAAAAGTCAAGGGAGCATATTTTCAACTTTTGACTTATTTTCCTTTAAATTGTAATCTAACAATCTATAAAGTAATTTTGAGGAGGTTGCAATGAAAAGATTTTTGATTTTATTATCGATTCTCCTCATATCGGCTCCATTTATGGCACAAGAAAATCCTCTCTTGATAAAAGTGAAACCTGCAAAACTAACACCGATTAAAAAAGAAGCTTTCCAGTGGATAGATAACCACAAGGAAGAACTTTGCAAGATAAGTGACTCCATATGGGAATTTGCAGAGATTGCAATGGAGGAGTGGAAATCATCAGAAATTCTCTCCTCGTATCTTGAGAAAAATGGATTTAAAGTGGAGAAAGGAGTTGCTGGACTTCCAACATCCTTTGTGGCTGTTTTTGGTTCAGGAGAACCTGTAATAGGAATTCTTGCCGAATATGACGCTCTCCCAGGACTTTCTCAAGAAGCTGTTCCTTATAAGAAAGCTTTAAAAGAAGGAGGTTCGGGGCATGGTTGTGGTCACAATCTTTTCGGTGTTGCAAGCGTAGCCACCGCCTTAGCTCTAAAGGAGGTTATGGATAAATACAAAATTCCAGGAACCATAAAACTTTTTGGATGTCCTGCGGAAGAGACTATAATCGGTAAAGTTTTTATGGCGAGGGAAGGTGTTTTTGATGGACTCTCCTGCTGTATTCAGTGGCATCCTGGTTCAAAAAATTCTGTTTCTCTTGAATCCACAAGTGCAATGAATCAGTTTGAGGTAGAATTTTTTGGGAAGTCGGCTCATTCAGCTGGGGATCCCTGGAACGGAAGGAGCGCCCTTGATGCCATTGAACTTACAAATATTGGGCTCAACTATCTTCGTGAACATCTAAAACCTACAGCAAGGATTCATTATGTAATTCTTGATGGAGGAAAAGCCCCCAATGTAGTCCCTGATTATGCGAGAGCATGGTATTATGTAAGAGATATTGACAGGGAAAGTGTTGAAAAGAATTATCAGTGGATATTAAAAATAATTGAAGGCGCTTCCAAAATGACAGATACTACATACAAAGTAAAATTTATTAGTGGAGCTCACGAGTTTCTCACCAATAAAACTGGGGGAGAAATTGTTTACAGTAACCTGCTTCTTGTAGGCTCTCCTCTCTTCAACGAAGAGGAACAGAAATTTGCAAAGGAGATACAGAAAAACCTTGGAATCGAAGAGAAGGGTCTTGAGACAGTTATAGAGCCCTTTTCCTATCCCCAGAGAAGCCTCGGAGGAGGTTCTACAGATGTGGCAGAGGTAAGCTGGCTTACTCCAACAACAACCCTTGAAATTGCATGTAAACCTTCTGGAACCCCGGGACATCACTGGTCAACTGTTGCATGCGGAGGCATGTCTATAGGACATAAATGCCTCATAACAGCGGCAAAAGTTATGACAGGAGCTGGGATAGACCTTCTTACAAAGCCTGAGATTATAAAGAAGATGAGAGAAGAATGGATGGAAAAGAAAAAGGGTAGAGAATATAAATCTCCACTCCCTCCCGATTTAAAGCCTCCTGTTAAAGAGAAATAGGAAGTATGAGCCTATCGCAAATATAAATGCTCCTTTTTGGTTTTTACAATTTTACTGTCTTTTTGAGGGGTGGTAAATTCAATTTGAAATTGGAAATCTATGGTTAGCCGAACATACTTTAAAAATAATCCATCCTTTTAATCTGGGATTCAAATCTTAAGTTTATTCTTGACATAATTGTTAACCTTTAAATCCAATAAAATTTAGATTCTTTGCTCATGTAGCAAAATAAATCTTGATTTATAATTATTTAATATGTTATATTCTCATATCAATGGGTAAGTTTAAAGTATATGTTGAACTTGCAAGACCATTCACTCTAATAGCTCCTTTTTTAGGGTTTGTCTCTGGTGGTATCTGTTCATGGGGAGCATATCCAAAAACTCCCTTCTCATTTAAATATCTATTTTATATTTTAATCGGCTCTTTAATGGCTGCAACTCTAAACTCAGCATCTAACACCTTGAACCAGATATTTGACCTTGAAATTGATAGGGTAAATAAGCCTAAAAGACCTCTTCCTTCTGGAAGAATCTCCAAAAAGGAAGCTTTTATTTTCAGTATTGTTCTCTATTTAATTTCCTTTTTACTTGCATGGTTTGTATCTCCTGAGGGAAGAAAGGAGTGCTTTATTCTTGTCCTTTTGGCTGCTTTAATGACTTTCATTTATTCCTGCCCTCCTTTCAGGACAAAGAGATGGGGTGTAGGAGCTAATATAACCATTGCAATTCCAAGGGGTATTCTCTTGAAGGTTGCGGGTTGGTCAGCGGTCAAGTCAATTATGAGATTTGAGCCATGGTATATAGGCTTAATATTCGGGCTATTCCTTCTTGGAGCAACATCCACAAAGGATTTCTCTGATATGGAAGGAGATAGAAGGGGGAATTGCATAACATTACCAATAAAGTATGGAGTTAAAAAGGCAGCATATATCATCTCTCCTTTCTTTGTATTCCCCTTTTTACTCATTCCAGCAGGTGTAAAAATTGGAGTTTTGACGGGTAATCCTATTCTCCTTACAATTTTTGGGATAAGTCTCTCCCTATGGGGAATTTATGTTGTTTACCTTATTTTGAAAAAACCTGAAGAACTTGCAGTAGATGAGAATCACATATCCTGGAAACATATGTATATGATGATGTTCTACGCCCAGATTGGATTTGCCCTTTCCTATATTTTTTGATTATCTAACCTCTTTAAGCTCCCTCCATACAGCCTCTACATTCCTTGAGAATCTTTGATTGTAACCTTCCATCCCTTTGAACTCTGGAATCTCTGCTTTTTTAATTGTCTCCTCTAAGGAAACCCCCTCATCAACATACTTTTTAACCTCTTTTCTTAGGGCTTTTAAATACTCAGCCTGTTTTCTCAAAATACTTTTGTCTCCAATTTCTCCATGTCCAGGAATTACAATCTCCAGTTCCATCTTTTCCACATCTTCAAGGATTTTAATCCAGTTCTCTGTGCTTGAGCCTCCCTGGAAATCAATATATGGAATAATATTGTTGAATACAAGGTCTCCCATGTGAATTGTTTTCTCTGAAGGGAAATAAACCATTAAATCTCCGTCAGTATGGCCTCTCCCGGAATAAAAAAGAAGAATCTCCTTCCCTCCAAGCTTAATTGAATACCTGTTTTCTACTGTTAGCGATGGTAGATGAATAATCAAATTTTCAATATCCTTCAATCTTCTTTCGAGAGAAGAGAGTTCCTCCTCTGCCTTCTTCAATTCAGGGTTATTTTCAGCCTTAAATCTTTCTACCTTATCCTTTGCTGATTTAATCTGCTCAGGAAGGATCTTTGTTTTTGTCTCAGAAATTCTCGGTATTGTTATTTTCTCAATATTATTTTTTGTGTTGGAATGAGATACTATAACTGCTTCTTTAAATACCTGAGCGCCCTGAATGTGGTCCCCGTGGTAGTGGGTGAATACTAAATATTTGATCTCTTTGTCAGTTACCTCTCTAATTCTCTTGAGCAAATTCTCTCCTAAGGAAGGGGAGGTTTTTGAATCAATTAGAAGAATTCCTTCATCTGTAACTAAGAAGGCACAGTTTCCTCCTCCACCAGTAACTGCAAATAAGTTTTCTGTCAATTTCTTAAGAGTGAGTTCCTGGGGGAATCCTGTATTAATAAAAAATAAGCAAAGAATCAGAAGAAGATAAGAAAATTTTCTCATTATCACCTCCTAAAATCTCGCTTCATTCTATTTTACTTTAATTTTTTTCAAAAGTTTATATGTAACCTTTTTTAACTTTTTTGATTTTTTGTAAATTTTTTTAATATCTGGTAAAATTAACCTGCTATGAAATACAGATATTTTGTTCCCTTTGGGATAATTTTAATTGTTTTTTTATTCTTCCTTTTCAATGTTCAAAACAGAATAAAAAATGATGCTCTTTCCAATTTCTCGATTTATCAGAGCTCAATTTCCAAATATGTTTCCTTTAAATTTTCCCATTTTCTAAGGACAAGAATGATTGGCTTATCTGTAATTTCTTCCCTTGAAAATATTAAAAAAATGGATATGGCGAAAATCCCAAAGGATATTGAGGATTATTTCAAATATGTGAGGGAGCAGCATGTAAAGGGGATTTTCCTTTACGATGAAAATGGATTGGTAATATATTCCACATTTAAAAATGGAAAAGGCTTAGACCATTCAAATACAGATTTTTTTAGATGGTGTAAAGAAGAAGGGCGGAAGGGAAAATTCTTTGTTACCAACATTTTAAATATGGAATACAGCAAATTATTTCATAATCTAAACCTTGAACCATCTGACATTTTTCTAATAACCCCTGTTTATGCAGATGAAAATATTTTCTCAGGAGCTCTGGCAATAATTCTTGATCTTAAAGGTTATGTTGATAAGGAACTTATTCTTTCTGAGCTCAGAGAGTTTAGCGAGGTTTTAGTTCTATGGAATGATGGGACTGTATTATATTCCCACTCCCATCCTGAAATGATAAAGAGAAACATAAAGGATAGGAGTTGTCTTAAATGCCATTACTCTATGGCTCAATTTCAAAGAGCAATGGAGGAGCCCTCTGGAGACTTTGAATTTTATTTTGGAAAGGAAAGGAAAATTGCAAATTTTCAGACTGTTCAGGCTGATGATTTCTCACTAAAACTTTTTATCTACACTCCATACAAAAAAATTGTAGGGCTTTCCCAGAGAGGTTTGACATCAACTTTAATCCTTGTATTAGCGCTAATATTTGTGTTCTCCCTCTCATTCTTTATGTTTATGCGCTCAAACATTCAGAAGATAAGAGCAGATCAGAAAATCGAAAGCCTGAGGACCCGCCTCGAGCTTGAGGAGAAATTGAGGAAAACAGAGGAGAAATTTTATGCCTTTGGAAATATTACCAGTGATGGAATATGGCTCTATAAAACAAAAGTTCCAATACCCATCGAGCTTCCAGTTGATGAGCAAATAAAGATGATTTTTGAGCATGGTTATCTTGCATGGTGCAACGACTCAATGGCAAAGATGTATGGACTTGAAAGTAAGGAGCAATTGATAGGGTCTCTCCTTAGAGATACTCTGAATCCAGAAGATCCAAGGAATGTTGAATTTATAAGAGCATTCATTGAAAGTGGATATAATCTAAAAAATTATGAGTCCTATGAAAAGGACATTTATGGAAAGACCCATGTATTTCTCAACAGTTTGCAGGGTGTTACTAAGGACAGGCATTTAATTGAGGCTTGGGGTTCCCAAAAGGATATAACTGAACTGAAAGAGATGGAGGAGGAAAGAAGAAAGCTTGAAAATCAGCTCTTCCAGGTTCAGAAAATGGAAGCAGTTGGTAGACTGACAGGGGGTATTGCCCACGACTTTAACAATATTCTTACTGCAATAATAGGAAATGCTGAGCTTGCCATATCAGGAATGGCTCCATCTGATCCGAAATATAGAAGGATAAAATCAATTCTCGACTCAGCAAAAAGGGCATCAAATTTGATCAGAAAATTATTGACATTCAGTAGAAAACAGTTGGGAGAAACAACCCCAGCAAATCTAAATGATATAATAAGATCCATGGAAGAACTTCTGAGGAGAACAATTGGTGAGGATGTAAATTTAATTTTAGAACTTGAGAAGGATTTAGAAAATGTTAAGATAGAAACCACTCTAATGGAGCAGATAATTTTAAACCTTGTCGTTAATGCAAGGGAGGCAATGCCAGAAGGAGGAACAATAACAATTTCCACAAAGAATGTTTTTAAATCCAATGAGATATGTAATTTCTGTTCTGGTCCAATAAATGGAGAATTTGTTGAGCTTTCAGTATCAGATACAGGAGTTGGAATTCCTCCTGAGATAAAAGATAAGATTTTTGAACCTTTCTATTCTACCAAGAAAGACGGCACAGGTCTTGGACTCTCCATTGTTTATGGAGCAATTTCCCAGTTAAATGGGCACTTGAAATTTAATAGTAGTGTTGGAAAAGGGACTACATTTTTTGTTTATTTACCTGTATACAAAGGAGTAGAAAAGGTGGAAGAAAAAAGAATAATGATAGGAACTAATGAGATAAGAGGTGGTGATGAAACAATACTTATTGTGGAAGATGAGAAGGATATTCTTGATATGATGAGGGATTTTCTCTCAGAGCTTGGCTATGAGGTCATACCTGCCTCCAGTGCCGAGGAAGCTATGGAGAAAATAGAAGGAATTTCAAAGATAGATTTCATGGTGACAGATGTGATTCTTCCTGGTAAAAAAGGACCTGATTTTGCAAAGACAATAAAAGTAATTTTCCCTCAGATAAAGATTCTTTTTATCTCAGGTTATCC
>CAZFCI010000231.1:0-5119 GCA_964517525.1 uncultured Clostridia bacterium
CCCTTGAAGTGTATGGAAAAAGCTCATTTTTATTCTCATCAAAAAGAAAAATTATTCCCATCTCAGGAGTTAGATTATCCATAATCCCATCAATTACAAGTTCAAGAACTTTTCTTTCATCAGGGCTAACACCAATTGATGAGGCAATTGAATAGAGTAGTGAAAGTTGAGTTACCTTCCTTTCAAGAACTTTTATCCTTTCAAAATCTTCCATTCTTACTCCGCAAGGATTGAAATTACAAAGGTCATCGTGTGGAAAAGGGGTCTTCCTCCTGCAACAGAGCACCTGCCTATTTCTCCATAGGTGTAAAATCCTGATACTGGAATATCTTCCCCAAGAATCTCCTTAACTATTCTTAATTCCTCTCCAACAGATTCCCCAAGAAGATATGGCCTTGTTACACAGTCAAATATAAAGCAAGCTCTTATTCTTTTCCCTTTAATCATTGATAATGCTTGATTTACAGCGAGGCGTGTTGCATTTAAAATGTCCTCCTTATTTGCCTTCATTATCCTTACAATTGAATTTTCTGGTATCTCATTGGCACATATTATTGAGCCATTAGGATTTCTGTAATTAAGATGAACAATTAAATACTCTTCCCTCCATATTGGAATTCCGAGGGGATAAAAATTCACCTCCTTCATTGCCCCAAGTTTCTCCGGTCCCTTTTCATCTTTACTCAATCCAAAATATTCAAGATAAGCATCAATTGCTGGTTTCTGATTTAATTCATATAGGATATTCCCCTTTGCCTTTGTTACAAGGAAAGGTTCTCCAGTAGGAGAAAATCCATGCCTTACACCGTAGCCACAGAAAATATCAGTATTTAGATAGACTCCAACCACAGAGTCAGTGAGAACCTCATTGTTATAAAACTGGTATGTTCTTTCAAATTTTAATTCATCTCCAGCTCCTCCACCAACAAGGTCAATAGTGGGATGAATTGAATCGTAAATACCCCTTATAAGTTCAGTCATGTTTCCAGAAAGTCCATCGGGGAAAACGAAAATTGTCCCTCCTATCTCTGGAGGAATGTTCTTTGTCAGGGTTGAGCCAAATTCCTCTCCTGCTTCCCTTAAGTTTTTGCTGATTCTTTCAACCTTTCCAGTAAATATTTTGGCTTCCTTTGATTTTAAAGCAGTCAAAACAACAGAACCCTTTTGAGGTCCCTCCGAGCATATTTCACCTCCTGTTGTGCAACCAACAAGGGGAGAATCCTTAGCCACCTCTCTGACACCTTTGAGCAAATTTTTATGCTCATACCTTATTGATGAAAAAAGAAAGATAAGATCAGGAGAGGTGCTTCCAAGAGCTTTTAAAGCTCTCTCACAAGCCTCCTTTCCAGCCTTAAAAGAATCATCATTTTTACTCCATCCAACTCCTACTTCTAATCCCATTTTATCTCCTTCACTTTATAATATATACTAAAAGATTGAAAAAGCAAGATATAATTTTACTGAAATGAAAAGGGTCTGGATAAAAAAAGGTAAGGATAAAAAAATAAGGAATTTTTATCCGTGGGTTTTCAGGGATGAAATAGAGAGGAAAGAGGGGAAAATAGAGGATGGAGAAATTGTTGAGCTTTTAGATACGGATGGAAATTTCTTGGGAAAAGGTTTCTGGAGCAATAAATCCCATATAGCTCTAAGAATTTTTGACAATGAAGGGGAAGATTTTGAGGATGTTATTGAGAAAAGATTCGATGAGGCTATTAAAATAAGGGAAAAAATTAAAGAAACTAATTCCTTCAGGATTTTTTATTCTGAAGGGGATGGAATTCCTGGCTTGATCATTGATAAATATAATGAAACAATTGTTTTTCAGAGCAGAATAAAAGGAATTGATAATTTAAAGCAAAAAATTCTTGAAAAAATATTAAAATTATTTAACCCTTCATCTATTTACGAGAGATCCGATGGAGAATTCAGGGCTGAAGAGGGATTGGATAACAAAAAAGGTCTTCTTTATGGAAATGAGCCTGATCTGGTAAAAATTGAGGAGAGGGGTCTCAAATTCCTTGTTGATGTGAAGGAAGGAATGAAAACAGGATTCTATCTTGACCAGAGGGATAACAGAAAGAGAGTTGAGGAGATTGTTGATGAAGGGATGGAATGTCTTGATCTCTTTTCCTATACTGGAGCCTTCTCCCTTTTCCTTGCAAGGAAAGGTGCAAAGGTTAAAGCTGTTGAGATTGAAGAAAAAAATGTGAAGTTGGGAAAGGAAAATGCTAAATTGAATTCTCTTTCATCAAAAATTGATTTTATCTGTTGTAATGCATACGATTTTCTGGAGGAAGAGGTTAAGAAGGGGAGAAGATTCAATTTTATAATTGCTGATCCTCCTGGAATTGTAAAAAGAAAGTCTGATGTTGAAAAAGGGAAATGGGCTTACTGGAAGATTCTTTACAACTCATTCAAAATAGGAAAAAAAGGTTCCATAATTTTAATATCTTCCTGCTCCTACCATATCTCCCTTCAAACCCTTATTGAGATGGCAAAACTTTCAGCCTCTGATGCAGGAGTGAAAGTTAAGCTCTTAGATATAACCTTCCAGCCAATAGACCATCCCTGGATAATTCAGATACCAGAAACTCTCTATTTGAAAAGTCTTTTCCTGAGAATTGAATCCTGAAACTCGCTTTTTCTCCCTTTATGCTCTATAATAAATTTATGCCCATAAAAGAGGATGAAGGGATTGTTCTTAGAAGTATAAAGATTAAAGAGATTGATAAGATAGTAACAATCTTCTCAAGGGAGAATGGGATTGTAAAGGGGGTTGCAAAGGGAGCTTTGAAATTTAATAACAGATTTGGCTCATCCCTTGAGCCTCTCTCCCATATAAAATTCATCTATTATGAGAGGGAAGGGAGGGAACTTTTTGTAATAAAAACTGCTGAGATTATAAAATCCTATTTTGAGATTCAGAGGGATCCTAAGATATTTGAAGGTTTTTCTCAGATGGTCGAGCTTTTGGAGGAGTTTGTCCCCCAGAGAGTTAAGGAAGAAACTATTTTTAGGCTTTTAAAGGCATGTCTTGATGCAACATCAAAGGGGATTGGAATAGAGTTGTCCCTACTTTATTTTAAGTTCTGGCTTCTTAAGGGAACTGGTTTTCTTCCAAACCTTTCAAGATGCAAGAAATGTGGTAAAGAAGGAGGAGGTTTTCTTTCCCCTTCAATGGATGGTGTTTACTGCGATGATTGTAGGATCGTCAAGACAATAGAAGTATCGGATTTAACTTTGAAATTTCTTTCATTCATATCAAAGAATCCTCCTTCAAACTTAAAGGATTTTGAAATTCCTGAGAATGAGAGATTAAAGATGGAGAATTTAATAAATGAATTGATTCTTTACCACATTGAGAGGATGCCAAAAACACTGGGACTAAGAAAATGAAATATTATCTTTCAATTGGAAGTAATATGGGTAATCCCCTTCTAAACATAAAAGCCTGTTTTGAAAAAATTGAGGAGAATGGAATTAAAATAGAAAAGAAATCATCCCTTTATTTAACAGAGCCTGTCGATTTTACTGAGCAGGATTGGTTCGTAAATTCAGCCATTTCCATAATTACAGAGCTTGAGCCCCTTGATTTACTTTCAAAATTAAAGGAGATAGAAAAGATTCTTGGAAGGAATGGAAATGGAATTGAGAAGGGTCCAAGACCAATTGACATAGACATTGTCTTAATGGACTTTCATCCCTTCACTTTTCAATCTAAATCTTTGATTATTCCCCACAGAAGAATGCATTTGAGGAAATTCGTCCTTTTGCCCCTTTCAGAAATTTGTCCCTCCTTTGTTCATCCAATTTTCAAGAAAAAGATTTCTGAACTTCTTTTATCTGTTGATGATAAAAGCATTGTTTATCCAATGATTGGTTAAAATTTTTATGGATCCAAAGGGAAAACCCTGGATTAGAGAAGCTTTGCTCCAGAAACCTATTGGAGGGAATTTAAACCAATGTTTGATCTGCATTAGAAGATGCAAAATAAAGGATGGCTCCTCAGGATACTGTGGGACAAGGGTTGGAAAAAATGGGAAAGTTTACACAATGCTCTACGGGATTGTCACATCAATGGCTATCTCCCCCATAGAAAAGAAGCCAATGTTCAATTTTTATCCTGGCTCTCTATGGCTTTCTGTTGGTTCATTCGGATGTAATTTTAGATGTCCTGGATGCCAGAACTGGGAAATAGCCCACAAATCTTTTAAAAGTCTGAAAAGAGATTCCTTCATCTCTCCTGAGGAGCTTGTAAAAATAGCAGAGAATTACAAATGCAAGGGAATATCATGGACTTACAATGAGCCCTTACTTTCACTTGAATATATTTTAGATTGTGCAAAAATCTGTAAAGAGAGAGGCTTACTTACAAATCTTGTTACCAATGGCTCCTTTACAGAGGAATCCCTCTCCTCCCTGATCCCTTATCTTGATTCAGCAAGAATTGACCTCAAGGGTTTTTCAAAGGAGACCTATAGAAGGATTGCCCATTTAGAAAATTTTGATGAAATCTTAAATTCCATAAAAAAGATTAAAATTTCCAATATCCCCATTGAGTTAATAACAAATGTTATTCCTGGATACAATGATAAGAAAGAAGAGACTGAAAGGGCATCCAAATGGATTCTGGAGAATCTTGGAGATGAAACCCCATGGCATTTAACAAGATTCTTTCCCCATAGATTTCTTTCCCATATTCCTCCAACACCAATAAAGACCCTTGAGCTATTTAGAGATATTGCAATTGGTAATGGTTTAAAGTATGTTTATATTGGAAATGTTCCGGGACATCCAGCAGAAAACACCTACTGCCCAAACTGCAAAAATTTGCTCATAGAAAGATACGGAATTGATCTGGTAAAAATTTCTATAAAGGAAGGAAAGTGCCCTTTTTGCGGCGGAGAGCTTAAAAGCATAATAATTTGAATTAAATAGCAAATTTCAAAAAATTTGGCTTTTGGTCCAATCTACAAATGGATTAATTGCGGTCAAGTATTTCTCTTACCTTTTTTGCCAGTGAAAATGGAGTGAAAGGTTTTGCCATGAAATTTATTTCTCCTTCAAATACTGCTTGAGCTGAGATTCTATCCTCAGGATAACCTGAGATAAAAAG
>CAZFCI010000232.1:0-2388 GCA_964517525.1 uncultured Clostridia bacterium
TTTCAGTGCATTCTCCACACTCTCTTCATCAGTAATCAAAGGATTTATGCCTGCGTATTTAAGATCCTCATACAACCTTCTTCCCATTCCTCTCGAAATGACCACATCGCAATCCCTCAAAGCTTCAATTATTGTCTTATGTCTATCTCCACTCTGTTGGCCTTCAATTCCCAATGCATGCCCTGTAAAGGAATTTTGACGATACTCGTAAGACCTGACTTCTTGGTTCTGAACTTCAAATATCACAAAACCTTCTGCTCTTCCAAAATGAGGCGAAATTGTCTTCCCATCATCAGAAGCAATAGCTATTTTCATTTTTCACCTCTTTCTTTTAAAATTTCAGTTAATCCAGAATAAAAACCAATCTGCGAGCCTCGATGTGATAATTCTTTTCGTTATTTACTTCTTCCCCCCAGAATTCCACTCATAAAGAAGCTGAAAGGCAAACCAGCTTGCATTTTTTGCCATGTGATTATTTATGGGCTGAAGGTCTCTTGGCAAAAAATAGCCAAAAACAGCCACAATTTGAAATTGCTTGGATGCCTGGCAACTGGCAAACAGGTCAAATTCATTTCCTAAATGTTTCTTACCTGGTTCTAATTTAATCGTTCCTAACAATGTGACATCATCAGGGACGGGTATGTAGAACAAATTAAAAGTCGCTTCCACTTTCATACCTTTTGCCGGGAACAGGGTGATAATTATTTCCCTGTCATCAAGATTTGACCACGAGGTAATATTCATCCTTCCGTAATACTGATCCTTAGAGCCATAGATCGGATCGAAAGTTCGGATTACGCTGTCACTTGCCCTTCCTCCTGAGGCATAACTTTCCCTGACCGACAGGATTGGTTTCATAGGCAGGAAGTAAAACTGATAACCCAACCTGGCTATTAAACCTAAAGCCTCAATTGTCCTGCCGCTTTCCTTACCAAATTCTTTGGCTAGGGTAAAATCATAGACCAAATGAAGGTTATTGTTATTGAAGAACCGCGTCCCCACCCACTGTCTGGTAAAATTGAGAGTTCTGGCATAAGGTGCTGAGCCCTCTTTTTTTAGGGCATAAAATGGTTCTATGATGATTAATTTTTTCCATTCGTAGTGGGCATAGAGGCCCCCTCCCCAGAATTCGGTGTTGGTAAAGGGAATTGAGATCTTTTCAGGGTCGTGGATTTTAGCGCCGCCGGCAAAAACATCTATAAAATTTGCTTTGTTTTTATAGGAAATTTTAAAAGCATCCCACGTCCAGCAACCAGTATTACCCCATTCCCCGGGCCCAAAAATTCGGTTATCTCCATAAGATATTTTTTGCCTGCCTATTTTTAAGGAAAAACTTTTAACAAACTGTCGATATTCTACATAAAGGTCGTGAATTTCAAAAAATTCTTCATTGGGGTTCATTATATAATATGGTTGCTGGGTGTTTTTAGCCTTCACCTTAAACAAATCAGGATATTTAGCATTTCCTAATGACCAGCCAAAAGCCCGGGAATCCTGTAGGTGAGCAACAATATCAATAGAAGTAGCTGGATGCCAAACAAAGCCTGCTATTACTCGCTGATAAAGAGTTTTGTCATGGAGGGAACCAATGGCTGTAGGACTATCGTCTCCGTAATTTTTGGCATTCATGCCATCCCATAGTTCTAACCGTTCCCGGATACTCAAATTGAACTCTATTTTTTTAGCTTTCTCCTGACCATGTATGCTGGTTATTAGAATTAACACCAGGAAACTAAAAAGCAGTCCTTTGTACTTGATCATAAGCCTTTCTCCCACTTGCTTTTCAGTGCCGGAAAGCCTCAGGAATGAAAAACTTTATAAGCCATAATTATAGCCGCAGCCAGGGTGGTAATAGCAAAAAGTATTTTCAATATTTTTGGTTTTGTTTGGATGGCAATACTCCCTCCTATCAGACCTCCTATGGCTCCACCAAGGGCCAGTGGCACAGCGATGCGGTAATCGAAATGTCCGGCTGCTGCATGTCCAATAAAACCCGACAAAGCTGAAACACTGATCAGAGTGCTGGCGGTAGCTACGGCATTTTTCATGGGAACCTGACAAACCAGAACGAGTAGCGGCACCATGAAAGAACCGCCAGATATTCCTACCATTCCAGCCACAAACCCAAAGGCCAGGATAATCGGGACGACAACTAAAAGATCAACAGGATAAGTAAGTTTTTTATCGAAAGATTTCACCTGCCAGTAACGAAGGCCGGTTTTTAGCGTCGGGTTAGGCTTTTCTTTTACCCAACTTCACGCAGGAATGGTGAAAATCTTTGATTTGCAAGGGGTTAGCAATTTCCTATTATATACTACAAAAACCCTTGTCTCGCTCGTAATCAAAAGGTAATAGCTTAAATGCTTTTAAAAGAATTTCTTCAACCGG
>CAZFCI010000233.1:0-4016 GCA_964517525.1 uncultured Clostridia bacterium
GCCCTGCATTCAACTACAACCTTTTCTACTTCTTCCATTGTAACAGGTGCGTTCAAAGGTCCAATATGAACTGCTCTATCTCCCTTTTTTCCATGTAAATATTTAAATCCTGTCAATTGCTGGGCTTGATAAAGTCTCAGCATAAAAGCCAGATACTCATCCTGTTTTTCCTGCCAGTAAACGGTTTCGTAGTTGCCGATATTCCACAGTTCAAAAGGTCTTGCTGGCTTGCCATATGTCTTGTCCTCATTCTGCAAATCCTTTGAATTGTGAATATCCAAAAGCCTCTTTCTTGTAACCTGAATGGCAAACTTGGATAAATCAGAGCCAATCCAGCGCCTGCCAAGCTTCTCTGCAACTGCTAAGGTTGTGCCTGAGCCACAAAAGAAGTCAACAACAATGTCGCCTGGATTGGAGGAGAGTTCGATAATTCTTTTTAATAACATTTCATTTTTTTCAGTATCATAACCAATGTAAGAACTTTGTGCCTGAATATCCATCCAATTGTTTGTTAATTCTTCTTCTTCAGTTTCTCTTAAATAATATTCTATTACTTTACCATATTTTGAAGAAGGAGAAATTCTTATTCTTGCAATATCTATATCTGGTGGAGCATCTTCAAGGTTATCTTTATATTTTTCATAATTTTTTAATGCACTTTTAATTCTTTCTTCTGACCACTTCCATCTATCTGGTTTAATTGGTTTTATCCCTTCTATTTCAAATCTCATAGTAGGTCTGTCGCCATAACTTGTAATCAAAGTACTCCATCTTTCTTTTTTTATTTCTGTCTTTCTTTTTACTAGTTTTAATTTAGTATCAGAACTTTTGACATATAATAGAACAGTCTGATAAGAGTTAGATAACGAAGATAAATATCCGAATTGAGAATGCGTATGTTTTTCTCTCGCTCTAACTACAATCTCATTCCTAAAATTCTCATACCCAAAAATCTCATCCATCATCACCTTGACATAATGCCCCACATGCCAATCGCAATGTAGGTAAATAGAGCCATTATCAGCAAGTAATTCCCTCATCAAAACCAATCGCTCATACATATATTTGAGATAAGAAGCAATCCCACCGCTCCAGGTGTCTTTGTATGCCCGCTCTTCAATGATTGAAGGCTCTTTTTCTATCTCTTCATCTCCAATTTTTGTTCTCACTGTAAAATCAGCCCCTGTGAAAAAAGGCGGGTCAATATAAATGAGATTTATCTTTCCTGCCCAGCCTTGCTTTATCAAAGAAGACATAACAAGTTTGTTATCACCCCAGATAAGCAGGTTCTTCCAATCCTTTGGATAATCTTTTGGATATTCGCTATCAGGATAATATTGCGATGGGTCAAACAAACCGCCTTCTAAATCCTTTATTCGCGGTTTATTTATTGTTTCAACAACTTGGAATGGGAGATTTGGTCTTTCAATAGGCAACTTTTCTCCCAAGTCTATCCTATCGTATTTTTGATACCAGAGCAGCTCCATATATTTTTTGTTATCATTACCAGCCATCTATTCTCCACTCCTTGTTTTATAACATTAATTTCCTCTTCATTATTATATCTGATTAAAGACATTTTTTGAATTCAATGCCTTTAAATTTTTTGTTTTTTAAGATTTTCATGCAATTTCCCCTTAACCCTTTCAGCAACTTCCTTTCCAAGGAGGAAGGACTTTTCCATGGAAAGATAGTCCCAGCTTCCGTATCTTCCTGTTGAGATTATATTGTTTTTTTCAAGAAAAGATAAAATTCTTGGCAGATTTTTCCTCCTATAATTGTCGAAAATAACATAGGCATAGGGAATTTTAATCATTTCGAAGTATTCAATGTCCTCTTTTTTCTCTATTAGATTTAATTTTCTGAGGAGGGCAAAAAGCTCAAGGTAAATTTTTTCTTCTTCGATTTTTGAATTGGGGAGGATGGATATTTCAGAGAAAACTGGTATTTGCATGCCTTTTCTACCAGGATAAAAGCCTATTCTGTAAAAGGGAGTCCATTTTTCTGGAATGTAAATCCAGTCAATATTTTCAAAATCTTTCCCTTTGATAATTGCATTTGCAACAATTGTGGAAATGAACCTAAAACCAGAAGAGGCTTTAATTATTGAGACTGGAGGATTTTTTATTGCTTTTATAAGTTCTAAAAGTGGGATTGTGGAGATAAGAATTTCAAATTCAATTCCTTCCCCATCTTCTAAAATCAAAACTTTTTTCTTTAAATCAATCCCTTTAATCTCCCTTCCAAAAATGACCTTCTCTTTGAAACTCTCCATAATTTTTAAAGGGAATTCCCCAATCCCTCCTTCAGGATAGTATATAACTGGATTGTAACCAAGTCCCTTTATTGTTTCTCCAAGAGCAGATCTTAGAACATCTGTCCATTGGGGAATGGGAATCCCCCATTCACACCATTCATAGCTCAATGAATCCAGGGGATAAATCCAGAACTTTGAATTGTAAGGGAAGAGGAATGATTTGCATATACCCTCTCCAAAGTTAATCTCAAGCCATTCCTTGAAGTTGGATGCCCTTTTCTTTCTTTTAAAATAGCTTTCGATAAAGTCCTTTACACATTCAAATTTCTCATTAAAAGGAAGAAGGGAGAGATTTGCCTGAAATGGGTATGGAATTAGTTTCCCATCCTTAAGTATGCAAGCCTTTCTCTCCCATTTTTTTAAGCTCTCACCAAATAGACCTTTTAGGGTCTCAAGGAAATTACCGTCTTTTCCATGGATGAAATGACCACCATAATCAAGATAGAAATCTCCTACTTTTTTAGATCTTGCAAGCCCTCCTGGCTCATTTTCCTTTTCAATTAATAAAAAATCCACCCCCCTCAGATGATAACCGACACTCAAGCCAGTAATTCCAGCTCCTGCAATAACTATTTTCTTCATGCTCAAACCTTAGCCTTCCCGAGAATTATCCATGCGAAAGCTGAAAAAATAATTAGAATCAAAAAGGAAGATAGGGAGAAGTAAAAGGAGAAAAGGATGTTTAAAATTCCAGCAATTCCAGATAAAAATGAGAGTAGGTAAAAAAAGCCAACAGTCTTTCTAACTGAAAGGTTATAGAGAGCTCTCAATCTCATGGATGTGTGGTCTCTGCTACCCTTAAAGGGAGATAGTCCCTTTGAGAGCCTTGTAAAGAAAAGATATGCTGTTTCAAATATGGGAATCCAGAGGACAAATAGTGGTGCAATGAATCCAAATTTATTCAATTTTGTGTAATCGAGCATAATAGAAATTGATGATAGAATAAATCCCAAGAACAAAGAGCCTGAATCTCCCATAAAGATTGAAGCTGGATTATAGTTGTAGTTTAAAAATCCAAGGCAGGCTCCTGATAATGCCATTGAGATAATTGCTACAGATGGGTTTTCTGTAATAATTGCAATTATAAAGAAGATGCTTGAAGCAACGAAAGCAACCCCAGCTGAAAGTCCGTCCATAACATCTATAAGATTAAGGGCATTTATGATTCCAATCATCCACAAAAATGTCAAAGGAATAGATAGATACTCGGGTATGAACCAGAGTTTTATGTAAATTCCACTCTTTATAAGAATATAAACAGCGAGAAATTCTCCTATAATTTTTATTCTCGGAGAAAGCTTGCCAATATCATCTATTAGTCCGAGGGTCGCTATTATACTTCCTCCAAAAAGAATCCCCAAGGTTTCCCTGTTAAACTCAAAAACCAAGGAAAGGGAAATAAGAAAGGATAAATATATGCTAAGTCCACCAAGATAAGGAATTGGTTCTTTGTGGGTTTTTAGAACTCCATCAGGCTTATCAACTATTCCAAATTTAACTCCAGCATTCCTTGCAATTGGTGTTCCATAAAGGGAGAATAAAAGGGAAAGGATGAAAACAAGAGGGAAAATTATAACTTCCATCATCTCTTTAAAAATTTTTCAAGAAAGTTTGAAAGAATTAAGACTCTATTTTTATACGAATAACCATCCCAGTCAATAATATCTCCGGTTCTCAAATAACCTATTTTCTCAAATTC
>CAZFCI010000234.1:0-4481 GCA_964517525.1 uncultured Clostridia bacterium
GATATATATAGCTTGCTTAACAATCCAAAGATAGCTGACTTAACGAAAGATAAAGAATTAATTGATGAATTAAAGAAAATTGACATAGAAAAAATACTTGATGAGATTTTAAAGGAAAGGAAATAGGCACTTTCAAAATAATTTATGGGGAAGGCTATCAATAAGTTAGTGACAAAACAATATTTGATTTTAAAAAAGATAAAAAACCTTTAGACGAATTTTTAAAAATTGACATTGCTGTTTTTCATTGAATTTTTTTCTTTTTTTGGTTATCATAAATTATGATTAAATCAAGCATATGATTGATAACTCTTTACTCCATATTATATGTTTTTGCGACAACAAAATCGCTCAACTTAGGTGTTCAGCTGAAAAGGAAAAATGAAAAGGTTTTTTATACTAACTATTTTACTATATTTACCTTTATTTTGTGATGAACTGTGGAATAAAGCTGTAAAAACCATTGAAGAAAGTAGCAATCTTGTCCCAGAAATTATTAAAGTTGAAATTGTAATGACAAATATGGATGGAGAAATTAAAAATCAATCTCAGATAACTTATAAGACATTAGTGGATGAAAAAGGGGAAGTAAAAACAGAAGTTATTCAATTTATAAGAGATGGAAAAGATATAACAAAGGAATATAAAGAGGAGTTAAAAAAGAGGGAGGAAAAAGAAAAGTCAAAAAGGGCAAGATTTTCATTTTCCGCTGATGAATTTGATATATTTAGCCTTGAAAAACAAAAGAATTTGAAAATCCAGAAAAAGGGGACAGAAGTTATTGATGGAATAGAATATGTTTTGTATGATTTTTTTCAAAAAATTGATGAAAAGAGAAACCAAAAAGGGATTGCATATTTAAATTCTCAAAAGGGGAACCCATACAAAGTTGTTATTTTTCAAGAACCTCCTCCAAAATATACAAAGGAAATGAAGACTGTTTTAATTTACAAAGAAATAGCCGATGGAAAAGTTTTGCTATCCCAGGTGGAAATGGAGGGCTTGGGATCATTCATGTTTTTTAAGAGAAGATTTAAAGTAAAAACATACTTTGACGGATATATTTTATTTAATAATAAAATTTAGCTTCATTTCTTAGAGAAACTAATTCATTTATTTTAGCAAAAGATTTGAAGGGAAAAAGCATAATTTTTTAAAGAGGGGTTTGTAAGGTAAAATATATAATGAAATGTTTGTTTTGACTGAATTTCTTACATCTCTTTCTAAGCCTGCAAAATATTTGGGGAATGAGTGGAATGTTATTAGAAAGAGTCCAGATAAAGCAGAAGTTAAATTTGCTTTAGTCTTTCCTGACTTATACGAAATAGGGATGTCATCCCTTGGTTTGAGAATTATATACTCCCTCATAAATTCTATAGAATGGGCATTAGCTGAAAGGGTCTTTGCTCCACCCCCTGATTTTGAAGATTTTCTGAAAAGAAAAAATCTCTCCCTTTTCTCCCTTGAGAACAAAATGCCTTTATCAAGTTTCGATATTGTTGGGTTCTCTCTATCCTATGAAATGAATTATACAAATGTTTTAAATATTCTCAAGCTTGGAAAAGTTCCTCTAAAATCTGAAGAAAGAGATGATAAAGACCCAATTATTATAGCAGGAGGACCATGCACATTTAATCCAGAACCCCTTTCTCCCTTTATTGACATTTTTTATATAGGGGATGGAGAGGAAGGAATAGTTGAGATATTAAATGCTTACAAAGAATGCAAAGGAGAAAAGAGAGAGAAAATTTTGGAGAGAATATCGGAAATAGATGGGGTTTATGCTCCAAAATTCTGGAAAATGGAGAAAAGAGGGAGATTCTTAATTCCTGTCCCCATGAAGGGAGTTAAAGAGGTTAAGAAGAGAATTATTGAGAGAATTGACAAATCTCCCCTTCCATCTCCTATTGTTCCATTTAGCGAAATAGTTTTTGACAGAATAATTGCTGAGATAGCAAGGGGATGTCCCCAGAGATGCAGATTCTGTCAAGCTTTTTCAATTTATTCTCCTTATCGGGTGAAAAATCCAGATATTGTATTGAGGGAAATAATTCAACTTATTGAAGTTTCAGGATATGAGGATATATCCTTAAGCTCTTTGAGTGTTTCAGATTACCCTTACATAGAGGAGCTTTTAACTGCTCTTACGGAAAACTTTTTTGAAGATAAAATATCAATCTCAATACCATCCCTTAGGCCATCAGGTTTAAAAGGGAAAATATTAGAAGATATCAAAAAAATAAGGAAAACAGGCTTTACAATAGCTCCTGAGGCTGGAACAGAAAGACTAAGAAAGGTCATCAACAAAAATATTTCCGATGAGGAAATCTATAAAGGTGCGGAAATACTTTTTTCAAAGGGATGGAGACTTATAAAACTCTACTTTATGATTGGACTTCCAACTGAGAAAGATGAAGACATTGATGGAATAGTGGAGATGGCAAAAAAAATTTATGAGATTGGGAAAAGGGTATCTAAGAGAAATGTTGAGATAAATGTAACAGTTTCACCCTTTGTTCCCAAACCGCATACTCCTTTCCAATGGTGTAAAATGGAGTCTCTTGATTCTTTGAAGGAGAAGATAAAGAAGATAAAAAAAGGGGTTTCAAATTATCCTACAATTAATATAAAATCCCATGACCCTGAAATGTCAGAAATTGAGGGGATTCTTTCAAGGGGTGATTGGGAAGTATCTAATTTTATAGAAGAGGTTTTTGAAAGGGGGGGAAAACTTGAAAGCTGGAAGGACTATTTCAAATATGATTTGTGGAGGGGAATCCTGACAGAGGAGATAAAGGAAAAGTATCTTTCTTCCATAGATTCCGATGAGCCTTTGCCCTGGGATTTTATAAATTCAGGATTTCCTAAGGAGACTCTTTTAAAAGAATTTCAGCTTGCTTTAAAAGGTGAGAGCACAGAGAGTTGTCTTGATAAAAGATGTTCGGAATGCAGAGATTGTATTTTCTTAAAGAAAATTTTGGGAAAATTAGAGCCTTTAGAGGTTCAAAAAAAGTCTAAATACATTGGAGAAAAGCAGAAAGATTTTATTTTTTACAGAGCTTACTTTTCCAAGGTTGGGAATGCTCGCTATCTTTCCAATCTTGAGATGATGAAGACAATAGAGAGAGCATTCAGAAGAGCAAGGATTCCTGTATGGATAACAGAAGGATACCATCCCCACATGCATATTTCCTTTTCACCCCCTCTTCCAACCGGTGTAGCCGGACTTGAGGAAATTTGCGAGTTTAAATCAAGACATATGATAGAGGAGGGTGAATTTTTAAAGGCATTATCCCATAACCTTCCTGAAGGTATTTCCTTCTTCAGACTTGAAAAATCTGATAAAGCTTTTCTTTCAAAAAAAATAAAAGGATTTTTATACTCCATTGATCTTGAGGAGCTTTCTGCAAATTCTAAGTTTCATCCAGAATTAAATGAGAATGTTTTAATGGAAGTGATAAATTCTCTCCAGGGAATCGAGACCTCATTTTTAATCTCAGAGCCAAGAAAAATAGTTTTCAAGATTAAATTTGATCCCAAAAAAGGTGGTGCTTCCTTGCGGGAACTATCCAATAAATTCTCTCCAAGTATTTTCAATTTTATTACAAGGGAAAAGGTGATTTTAGAAGATGAGTGAAACTTATGTTAAGGTAGCTTTTCCAATCCCCCTTAGAAAAATTTTTGATTACATAGCCCCTCCCCAATTAAAAGAAAAAGTTGAGATTGGGAAAAGAGTTTTAGCCCCCTTTAAGAGTTATGAACTGAAAGGTTTTATTGTTGATTTTTATGAGGACGAATACAGAGAAGGGATTAAAGAAATAAAGAGTATTATTGATGAAAAATCAGTTATCGATGAAAAAATTTTGAAAATGTGCAATTCTCTCTCTGAGGAATATTTCCTTCCCATTGGACAGCTTCTTGGAATAGCGCTCTCTCCAGGGCTAACTTTTGGGAAAAATGTAAGGGAAAGGAAAGTGGAGGAAGAAAAAATATCAGTTCCTTCAGTTGAAAATAAAGTTATTGAGGAGATAATGGGAAAATTGAAAGAGGGGGGACCTCTTGTTCTATCAGCAGAAAGGGAAAGAAGATTTTCAATTTATATTGAAATTGCAAGAAAATTAAAGTTGGAAGGTAAAAAGACAATCTTTGTTTTTCCTGAAATTATAAAGGCTAATTCCTTTTATAAAATTGATAAAAATGACTTAAGACAATCAATAGTTCATTCCTTCCTAACTCCACAGAGAAAAGCAAAAGAACTTGAGAAGATAATCTCAGGAGAGACTGACATTGTTATTGGAACACCCCAAATCCTCTTTTCTCCTTTAAAAGAGCCTGGTCTAATTGTCATTGATGAGGAAGAGAGTAGATATTATAAAATGGAAGAAAACCCAAAATTTCATTCCCTTTGGGTTGCAGAAAAAAGGAGAGAAATTGAAAATTGCTCCCTTCTCCTTGGAACAACTCTTCCTTCAGTAGAGACC
>CAZFCI010000235.1:0-9303 GCA_964517525.1 uncultured Clostridia bacterium
ATTGAAAATCCCTGAATTTAAAGTCGGTGACAGGTTGATTTCAATAGGGAATTATATCCTTTGTTCTAATTTTGGAAGAGATGAAAATGACTCTTTAATAATTATTTCCAAGAAGGAAAGGAAAATTCTTCAAGAAATTCCTTTAAAGGGACATATAGTCTCAATGGCTTACGATGGAAATAATAAGATTGCGGTCCTTTGTAGAGATAAGAGTGGTAGTCATTTCTTACATTTGTGGAGAAAGAAATGAAGAAAGTATGGATAATTTTGTTAACTTCAATTTTATTTCTTTCATTTACAAAACCAAGATATGGAGGACAGATAACTGTTTTTTTACAGGAACCTCTTAATCTGAATCCTTATGAGTCGTCTTTCACTGACCTTCCTTTTTTTTCTTTACTCTGGACAAATATCATAGAAAGGATTGATGGAAAGAATAGCTCCGCAATCTTCGAGAATTGGGAGTATAACAGGGATAAAAAATCTTGGAGATTTATTATAAAAAATGGACTTCTATTTTCAAATGCTTCTCCAGTTTCCTCATCAGATGTTAAAAAATCTTTGGAGTTATATCTAAGATCTGAACAGCCTGGTTCAAAAATACTTTCAAAGATAATTCTTGGAGGAGAAGAATTTTTATCTGGAGCATCAAATTCTGTTCGAGGCATTTCAACCCCTGATCCTATGGAACTTGTTATTAATTTAAAAACTCATAGAGAAGATTTTCTTGATTTACTCTCCTCCCCGTATATTTTCCTTTATACTGGCTCCAGAAATATTTTCTCTGGTCCTTATATTCTTTCTTCCTGGGAGAAAGGCGAGAGCATGAGTCTTAAGCCGAATCCCTATTTTGGAAGGGGTAGAGTTTTTCTTGACGGAATTAAAATAAATTTCAAAAGAGATAGCCAAAATTTTGATTTCATTAGTGAAGAGATTAAAACTTCCCAGCTTATGAAGGAGTATAAAGGAGTGAGCAGAAATGTTTTCATGTTCTTTAATTCCCAGATACTAAATCACAATACAAGAATTTCATTGTTTTTTATGCTTAAAAATAAACTTCCGAAAACTGATCTATTTGAGCCAGCAAATTCTTACATGGGAACGGATTTCCCCATACCCTTACCACAGATACCCCGCTCTCAAAGTTTGATTCTACAACAGCTTAAGTTGAACATTGCTGTCGAGAAGGGACTTGAGCCTTTGGTCCCTTTTCTGGAAAAGATCTTTCGAGATATAAGAGTTGAGCCCGAATTCGTATTTGTCCCTTCAGTCCAGATCAGTAGAATTTTTGATAGTCAGTATTTTCAAGCGATTATTTTTATCCCTAATCCATCTCCATTTTACTCAAAGGAAAAGGAGCTGATTCATTATATAGAGGAATACGAAGTTTCGAAGTTCGATGAAAATTTCGTTACAATAAAGAATCTTCTGTCAGAATTGGAGACTATTACCGATGAAAACAAGAAAATGGAAATTTTGTTCTATATTCAAAAAAATATGATTGAAAACGCAGTAATTCTTCCCCTTTGCAGGATAAAAATGAAATTCTATCTTAACAAAAGATTTGAAGGTTTAAAAATAGATGATTACGGAAGGCCTATCTTCTGGGGCGTTAGGACTACCTCTCCCCTCTGATAATAAATAATGTCCATGTAGACAGAGCCAAAGTTAAATTTAGCTTTTATCCTTAAGGGAATTTTTCTTTCATCAGCTGAAATCCAGATCAACATTTTGCCTTTCCTTGTCCTGAAAGCACCTTCAAATTTTGATACTGGCTGGAGCAAGAATGCATCAAATTCTCCAAGCTCAGTGGAAATTTTTTCTCTTCCAAGGATTTTGAGTTCTGTATTGAAAATTTTCCCCCTGTCAAAAGTTATGATCTGGTATGTCCTTCCCTCTTCAATATCAAGGGTTCTAAAATAATAAAAGGATGAAACCATATCGTGGAAACATTCGCTTTCTCCAATCTCAATTTCCTCTTTCCTTTCCTCAATTTCTCCTGATTTCTTTTTCTTTTTTATTTCATAAAAAATTTTCTTCCTGTTGTAATCAAATTCTACATTTTCATCAGCAATCCATCTACCCTCTCTTTGATTTTTTAAGTATTTAATTGAACATATGTTGCTGTCGATCCAGCATTCTGCATGGTCATCTACATCAAATATAGAAGAGATAATCCCTGAAGATTGCGCTTCCAATCTTATATGATAAATACCTTTATCCTCAGTGGATTCTTTAAGCTCCATTTCAGCCATGCCGACAGAAATAAATGACCATCTTACCTTAAACTTCATCAGCTCATAGGGAAGAAAAGAATAACCTGATAGAATTTTGAAAAGGAATAGATTAAACATAGATAACCACAGAATTCTCATTTTATGAAGTTCCTTCTTAAAAGGATAGCGAGAAAGAAAAGTAAAGTTGAAAGAATGGCTCTCCATTCTTTATTTTCTAGAACATTTTTAAAAGAAAACTCCTCTCTATTCTCCACCCTTCTTAACTTTGGAAAAAAAACAGGAACACTTTTTTGATACTCGATATAATCATTTTTGAATAACTCTTTCATCCTTTTCTCTTCATTTTTTATGGTTGGTATGTAAAAAAGAAGGAAATATAAGAAAAAGATGGGGATTGAAATTATTTGCCATGAGGCTAAACAAAATCCCGCTCCTATTATGAGATTTCCGAGATAGAGGGGGTTTCGAGTCAAACTGTAAGGACCTGATTTTGCAATTTCCCTTTCCTTTTTTATGTAGCCTGAAGCCCACACTCTCAGAAGATTTCCAATGATAGAGACCACAAAACCTGCAATGGTTGCCCATTTATCTGGTTTAGCAATGATGATAATTATTACAGCAATTAAAACACTAATCTTAACCCTGTATCTCTCTGCAAAATTTGAGAATTTCATTTTTCAAGTATCTCCTTAACCTTTATCAAGACGCTTTCAACATCGATTCTTTTCATGCACTCTAAATCCTTGCATTTTCTTTTATAACAGAAACTGCATGGAAGCTTATGAAATACAACCTTTGAGTTCTTTGAAATTGGTCCATTCCTTGAAGGATTTGATGGTCCATATATTCCTACAGCAGGTATTCCGAGAAGATCAGCTATGTGCAGAGGGAATGTATCACCACTGATTACAAGACGGGAGAGGGATATAAGCTTCATCAACTGAGAAATGCTTAAAAAAGGTGCAAGGGGAATATCACCCCTCGATTCTTCTTCCATCCTTTCTTTCTCTGCTTTATTACCCCATAGAAACAGAGGCTCATAATCCAATTCCTTTATTTTTAAAGCAAGCTCTCTCCACCTTCCCTTTAACCATATTTTTGTTTCCCAGCCACCACCTCCATTTATTATTATCAAGCGATCTCCATTAAATTTTAAATCTTCAGGTAAATCAGTATTCAAAATCAATTTTGGAAAAACTGGTAAATCTTTTTTTATCCCAATAATTTCAAGAATTTTCAAGTTCTTATAAATTACATGGGTATTCTCAGGAATGGGCACTAATCTCTTTGTATAGAAAATTGAAGAAATTGGCTCTTTAAGGTTTTCTTTTCCAAAGCCTATTCTTTCCTTTGAGGCTGAGATAAATGTGATAAAGGAAGATTTCAATGTTCCCTGGAAGTCAATGGCTAAATCGAACCTTCCCCTTATCTTTTTAATAGATTCTCTTAACTCCTTTACTGTTTTTAAAGAGAAAGGTTTTTTCCTCCAGGTTAATGTGTCAAAAATAATTATTTCATTAAGACCTTCAAGGTGTCTCAATATTTCAGCCCCGTTTTTTTCAACAACCCAGCAAATTTTACTTTCAGGGTATTCATCCCTTATTGCTTTGAAGGCTGGCAAAGTGTGGATGATGTCTCCAAGGGAACTAAGTTTTACGATCAAAATTTTTTCAAAATTCATTTTCTTGAACCAATCTCTTCTATAATTTTTGAGGAAGATCTGATCTTCTTTCCACCGCAGATGGCTATTTTTCCGCCGTAGGAGAGGACAATTTCCCTTTCTGGAACTGTTTCCTCGGTGTAGTCAGAACCCTTAGCATGGATGTGAGGTTTAAGCTCAAGGAGAATCTTTCCGACATCTTTTTCATCAAAAATAACTATGTAGTCAACAAACTCAAAAGAGGATAAAATTTCAGCCCTCTCAAGTTCATTCATTAAAGGCCTTCCTTCACCCTTTAAAGATTTCACCGATTTATCAGAGTTCAAGGCAACAATTAAAACATCCCCTCTGCTTTTTGCATCTCTAAGGTACCTGACATGCCCAGCATGAATTATATCAAAACAGCCATTTGCAAGAACTATCTTCATTCCTTTTTCCTTGAGAGACTCGGTTATTTTTTTTAGTTCTTGAAGGGAAAATAATTTATTTGAACTCACTTATTACTGCCTCCTCAAGTTCATCAGGTGTTAGAGTCGCAGCTCCCCTTTTCATAACAACAATTCCACCAGCGAAATTGGCAAGGATAGCAGATTCAACGAAGTTTCCTCCTGCTGCAAGGGAAAGGGAAACAGTGCTTATAACAGTATCACCTGCACCGGTTACATCAACGATTTCCTCTGAGCCATAAATTGGTATCAATAATGGCTCCTTCCCCCTTTCAAATAGACACATTCCCTTGGATCCCCTTGTTATTAGGAGAGACGAAGATTTGAGCTCAGAAAGAATCTTCTTTCCTGCATCAAATAGGACCTCTTCACCCTCTCCCAATTTTATGTGGAGAGCCTCCTCCACCTCTGGCTCGTTAGGAGTAGCAATACTCACCTTTTTGAATCTTAATAACCTGTGCCTAGAGTCTGCTGTGACAGGAATTTTATTTTTAATTTCATTAATGATTTTTTCGAAAACATCAAGGTCAACAGTCCAGTTGTCATAATCTGAAATCAGGAGAGCATTTGCGTCATTTAAAGCATCTAATAAATTCTTCAAGGTTGAATTTCTAAGTTCATTGTCTAAAACAATTCTTTCTTCTCTATCCACTCTTAGAACCTGTTGCCTTCTTGTATGTTCTCCTCCCGCAAGAATTCTTGTTTTTATAGGTGTTTTATATTTTTTTGTCTTAATTATAAATTGGGTAGTTATCCCTAATTCTTCCATAGTTGATAAAAGTCTTTCTCCTGCTTCATCATCTCCAATTATTCCAACAGGTATTGGCTCCCCCTTTAAAGCTTTTATATTTTTTATAGAATTTGCGCCACCTCCAAGATTGAATTCGCTTGCCTCATACTTAATTATAAGGACGGGGGCTTCTCTCGAAACTCTTGAAGTTCTTCCATAAATGTATTCGTCAAGGATGAAATCTCCCCAAACTACAATTCTTTTCTTCTCAAAACTTTTTATAAGTTCTACCAGCCTCTTCTTTTCAACCATATTAAAAGATTTTAACAAAGAAGAGCTCAAAATACAAAAAAACTTCACATCTGTCATGCAAATACTGTATGCCAATGGAAAATTTGAATTTTCCAGAAAATAATATAAGATAAGGGGGAGAGAGAAGAGAATGAGATAGATTTTCAATAGGGAGGGTTTATAGAAATATTTAATCATTTGAACCTTTTTCTATAAAAAAGATACTAATAGGATGGAAAGTGTTGAGAGAAAGAGATTTTGAACTTATTAAAAAGTTATCCGAAGGTGATCAGATTGCTTTCAAAGAGTTGTATGAGGAAACATATGAGAAAGTTTATTTTTATTTGTTCAGGCTATTTAAAGAAAAGAGCTTGGCAGAAGATGTAATTGTGGAGACCTACACGGAAGTCTGGATAAATGCAAAAAATTTTAGAGGAGAGGCAAGGCTTTTGACCTGGATAATAGGTATTGCGAGGAATATTGCTATGAATAAACTAAAAAAACTCCAGTTTCATGAGAGTATTGATAACTTTCCAGATATTCCTGACAAAAGAAATTATCCTGAAACAGAATTAAATGGAAATAAGGAACTTATTCAGAAAGCAATGATGATGCTATCTTTAAAACATAGAGAAGTTTTGGATTTGGTATTCTTTCAAGAGATGACATATAAGGAGGTCTCAGTGATATTGCAAATACCAGTAAATACTGTAAAGACTAGGGTATTTTATGCAAAGGAAGAGTTAAAAAAGATAATTAGCAGAATGGGAGTAAGAAAAGATGAAATATAAATTGAAGAGGCTCAGAGATATGATTCCACTATATTTGAATGGAACCCTTGGAAAAGAGGAAAAGAAAATTCTTGAAAACTCTTTAGAAGAATTCCCCCAATTAAAGAGGGAATTTGATGAATTTTCAGAAATAAAGAATTCTTACAAAGGGGTTAAAAATGAGTCTATCTCTGCTTCCAATAATATTTATAAAAAAATACTTGAAAAAATAGAAGAAAGGAAGCTATTAAATCCAAGAAAAGGACACCTTGAAAATATAAAAAGCTTTATCTCCTCTCCAATTTTCTCCTGGGGTTTTGCGGTATTCGAACTTATAGTTATTGTTCTCCTGTTTTTTTATTTACCGAGAGAAGCGGAGTATAAAACCTTCTCTACAGAACATTTCTTTAGAGGTGGCGAAAAAATAAATGTTGTTTTTGAAAGTGAATCTAAGGAGAAAGAGATAAGGGAGCTACTAATAAAAATTGAAGCGAATATTGTAAGTGGTCCAACTTCAGAGGGTCTTTATATGATAGAGATAAAGAAGGGAGGAGATTTAGAGTCAGCTATAAAATATCTAAAAAAATCAGGTATAGTAAAATTCGCAGAAAAGGCTTATTAAGATAAAAATGATTTAAGGAGGGTTGTTATGACTCAAAAAACAAGAGAAATTTTTTCAAAGGGGTATCTGTTCTTTCCCTTCCTTATTGTTCTTTTCCTTTTCCTTACCTTTCCTTCGGATTTAGGTATTTCACAGGAAAGGAAAGAAATGGAGAAAGGAATCAAGAAAGGGGAAGAAGAACCCAATTTTATGGCAAAATCTGCTGAAAATGAATCGAAGAAGAGCAGTAAAACATTTCTCTATGTAGCCCTTGGAGTGGTGGTAGTTGGTGCAGTTGTATATTTTCTTGTTGCAAAAAAGGAGGAAAAAAAGGAAGGGGAGGAGAAAAAGCCTGAACAACACATCTTCGAGTTTTTGACAAAATGGGGCACCCAGGGAAATGGGGATGGACAGTTTAACTATCCCTTTGGAATAGCTGTTGACAGTTCAGGAAATGTTTATGTGGCGGATTCTGAAAATCACAGAGTTCAAAAATTTACATCTAATGGAGGTTTTATTACTAAATGGGGTTCCAGTGGAGCTGGGGATGGACAGTTTAGATATCCAAGAGGAGTGGCTGTTGACAGCTCAGGGAATGTTTATGTTGTAGATCAGTTCAACCATAGAGTTCAAAAATTTTCCTCCTCGGGTAGTTTTTTGACAAAATGGGGATCCTATGGAACCGGAGATGGTCAGTTTAACCATCCTGGAGGAATAGCAGTTGATAGTTCAGGGAATGTTTATGTTATTGATTCAGGAAATCACAGAATACAAAAATTCACTTCAACAGGAACATTTGTTACAAAATGGGGTTCTCAAGGCTCAGGTGATGGGCAGTTTAACTTTGGTGCTGTAACACCAGGGATAGCTGTTGACAGTTCAGGAAATGTATATGTGTGCGACCGTGGAAATAATAGGATACAAAAATTCACCTCAACAGGAGCTTTTCTTGCAAAGTGGGGTTCTGAGGGAACTGGAGATGGACAAATGAAACTACCTTCAGGAATAGCGGTTGATAGCTCTGGAAATATCTTTATTACTGAAAGGGGAAATTACAGGGTTCAAAAATTTACATCAAGTGGGTCTTTTTTGGGGAAATGGGGCTCATATGGAACAGGAACAGGGCAGTTTGAAGCTCCAGAAGGGATAGCAATTGACAGCTCAGGGAATGCTTATATAGCTGATTACACCAAAGTACAGAAGTTCAGGACAAAGTAAGAAGATATTAAGAGGTCAAAGTATGAAAAATGTCTGATAAAATATTTTTGCTATCGAAACCCAAAAACAAAAGTAATTTAATAATTCTTTTCCTAACAATCTTTTCCTTCTTCCTTTATTTCAACTTTCTTGAGGCAATAGAAATTAGAGTCTATCCAGGCTCTTCGAAAGTTAATGAAGAGGTTAAAATTGAAATTCTTGCAAATTTTGTCCTTCAAACAACTGCACCGGCTAAACTATCCTGTTCAATAGAAATTAATTTCGGTGATAGAACAGGCTGGATTGATGCAGGAACTTGCACTGGGACAAATTGCTCTCTTACTGTAAGCCATGCCTACAAATCCCCAGGAATATACACAATAACCGTGAGAAGTAAAAAAGGATCATGTGTAATTTCTCCCTCTCCTCCTGACCCTGCGACCACAACCATTAATGTAGAATGTGAATCTCTAAGTATAATTTCCTCATCAACATTTCCAGCTGTAACTTCTGGACAGCAATGTAAATTTGAAATTCAGACACTGGGAGGTCATCCTCCTATAAATTTTAGCATTGTTTCAGGTTCTCTACCTCAAGGATTGAGTTTTGAAACCAGGGGAATTATCTCAGGAGTTCCAAAAATTCCGGGGAACTATACATTCACAGTAGAAGCCTCAGATAGTTGTCCCTTTAAAACTCAGACTTATAGAAAGACATTTTCCATTAAAGTAATTCAGCCATCCCAACCCTTTAGAATAAACAGGTTAAAACTTTACTTTGAGAATAAAAAAGAGGAGATAACTGTAAAGAGGAATGAGCCAGATTTAAAGGCTTTTGCAGAAATAGAATTTGAAGGTTCTGGATTAATTCAGGGACATTGGGAGGTTGATGGAAGAATTCTTTTCTTTGTGAACAAGTTTGTTTCCATGGGTGGAAACATAATTATAAGTACTCCTGATTTACCCGTCCTCCCTACTCTTGAAGCAGGTACACATAAAATCAGATTTGTAATTAGAAATCAGGAGATACTGATTCCAGAAATAAGATATTTTGTCAGTGCTGAGGAATTTAAGAAGGTGACCCTTACCGAAGAGTATCCGCCTTATCTCCCGGGTCAGATACTTCTTCTAACAAAGGAAATTAAAAAGGAAAATGATTTTTTAGAAAGAATAATCAAAAAATTCAATCTTACTTTAATTGATTCTTTCCTGGTAAAATCCCTTCAACTCAAAATAACTATTTTTTACACAAAGGATGATATATTCAAGATTATAAAATTGTTAAAAAAAGAAAGGGAAGTAATTTTTGCTCAACCCAATTACATTTTCAAGACAATGGAAGAGCCAATGGCAGATTTGCAAAATATAAACA
>CAZFCI010000236.1:0-10321 GCA_964517525.1 uncultured Clostridia bacterium
CTGGTGTAGAGAAATTGGATGGCTATAAAGCGGATTTTCTAAAACTTTAATATACTCATGAGCTCCGTAAGTGATATAATTATCTTGTGAAAGTAATTGTTTTGATGTCGGGTGGAGTTGATAGCTCAACTTCTGCTGCAATTTTAAAAAAAAGGGGATTTGATGTTATAGGAGTATCTTACAGAATAGGAGATTATAAAAAAAATGGAAGGAGAAGATGCTGTAATATTTCTGATTTGATTGATGCCAACGAAGTTTCAAGAATTTTGGGGATTCCCCACTATGTCATTGATTTGAGGGAGGATTTCAGAAAATTTGTGGTTGAACCTTTTGTCGATGAATACAAAAGAGGAAGGACTCCAAATCCATGTGTCCTCTGCAACCAATTTATAAAATTTGATATTCTCTTTTCCAAGTTGAAGGAACTAAACACTGATTTTATTGCAACTGGTCATTATGCAAGAATCATTAACATTGAAAATGAATTTGGTCTTTTCAAGGGAATTGATGAATCAAAGGATCAATCATATTTTCTATTTTCTATCCCTAAGGAGAAACTCTCTAAAATACTCTTTCCTGTTGGAGATTTGAGGAAGGAAGAAGTTAGAAAAATTGCAGAGGAAATTGGGATTCCAGTAGCAAAAAAGAGCGAGAGTCAGGACATATGTTTTATAGAGGGTTCCTATAAAGATTTTGTTAGAAATTATATTTGTGGTCTCGACTCTTCAGGGTACATAAAAGATCTGAGCGGGAATATACTGGGTGAGCACATGGGAATTTTCAACTACACAATTGGTCAGAGAAGAGGTTTCGGTATATCTTCGAAGGAGCCTCTTTATGTTGTTGGAATTAATTCAAGGGAGAATTCTATCATAATTGGAAATAAAAAAGATTTGATGAAAAGAAGAATGAGGGCATCAAAGGCAAATTTCCTTGTTCCCTTTGAAAAGATTGATGGGAAAATATTTGAGGTAAAGATAAGATATAGAAACAAAGGAGAGAGGGGGAAAGTGAAAATTTTATCAGAAAGCTCCTTTGAGGTTGAATTCTTAAAAGAAGTAAGGGCAATAACTCCAGGACAGGCTGCAGTTATTTATGATGGCGAAAGGGTTTTAGGAGGAGGATGGATTGATGATGCAGATTAAAGTATTGTGCTGTCTTTTTCTCCGTATTTGTTTTCTATCTTAACTATTTCTTTTATTACCAAGTCTGAATGTATTGAACATTTATTACCAATTTTTATCTCAGATTAACAAAAAAATTTTTCACCTTACTATTTCCACTATAGCTAAGCTAACTTCATTTTCTTTCAATTAAAATATATCTTACAATCTTTGGAAAATCTTCTTTGATAAAACAGAATCTGCCTTGATTGTCCATAGCCTTTAAAATCCTTTCACAGGAATATATCCTGTATATTTATAATTCTTGAAGCCATCAGTTATGTATGAGTTCCTTTAAAGATCAAATAGAATATTGAAAGAGAAACTATAGTCAAAGTTTTTAATTGTGATATAATAGAAGAGAGGAAAAATGGCTTTAAAAGAGTTTTATAGGGTTTCAAGGAGAGAAAAGAAAAAACTAATTGAAAAAATTAAGAATCAACTATTTGAGAAAAAAGAAATTGTATTTGCATATTTTTATGGCTCATTCTTAGAAGATCCGACTTTTAGAGATATTGATATTGGTATCTATCTCGACACGAAAATGGTTGAGAAAAATCAATTTCTCGATTACCAGCTTAATATTAGCAAAGAGCTTGAAATTCCTTCAAAATATTTAATTGATATTAGAGTTCTCAATAATGCTTCAAACTCTTTTCTCTCTTCCATTTTCAAAAGGGGGAAGCTTATCTTTTCAAAGGATATAAACCTTCTCACTGATTTGATTGAAAATGTTTCTCTTGAAGTGGCTTCATCAGAAGGTATTTCAAGACAATCCTTCTTGGAGCTGATTTCATAAATGGAAATTGATGTTAAGAAGATTAGAAGCAGAATTAATGAAATTGAAGAAAATTTGTTAAAGATTCGTAAATATGCAAACATCCCTGATGAAGAATTTTGGAAAGATGAGCGAAACATGTACACAATAAAACATCTCTTACTCCAAACCATTGAAGCAGTAGGAGCTATATGTGTTCATCTTATTGCTAAAAAATTAAAAAGAGGAGTTGAAAGTTTTGGTGAATGCTTTGAACAATTGGCAAAAGCAAAAATAATTGCCTCTTCTTTGTATCAAGAATTGAAAATTATGATCCGTTTTCGGAATATATTGGTTCATAGTTACTGGCAGATTGAAGATGAAAAAGTTCTACAATATGCAAGGGAAAATTTGGAAGATTTTGAGAAATTTTTAGAGGCAGTAAAAGAGCTTTTAATTAAAGAGAAGACATGAAAGAGATTTTAATTGGATGTGCAGGGTTTCCTAAATCTCAAAGTATCTATTTTAAAGATTTCTCCCTTGTTGAAATTCAGAGAACTTTTTATGATCCACCACCTATAAAAACCCTTGAGAAATGGAGAAAGGATGCTCCGCCTGATTTCGAATTCACAATAAAAGCCTGGCAGGTAATAACCCACAGGCCGAGCTCTCCAACCTACAGAAAAATGAAGGGGAGAATTAACGGAGATTTTGGTTCTTTTCTTCCAACAAAACCTGTTATGGACGCATGGAAAATAACAAAAGAGTGCGCCCTTGCTCTCCAATCAAAAATTATAATCTTCCAATGCCCTGCTTCATTCACCCCATCTGAAGAAAATATCGAAAATATGAGGAAGTTCTTTGAAAAGATTGAAAGGGAAGATTTTGTCCTTGGATGGGAACCAAGGGGTGAAGGTTGGAAGGATGAAATTGTTCAAAGCCTTTGTGAGGAACTCTCCTTAATCCATGTGGTTGATCCCTTTCAGAGAAAATCTGTTGCAGGAAATATAAATTATTTCAGACTTCATGGAATTGGAGGAGCAAGATACAGATTCAAAGAAGAGGATTTTGAATTTTTGCTTTCATCAACAACAAAAGAGAAAAATTATATAATTTTCAACAATATCCAATCCTATGAAGATTCAATGAATTTCAAGAAATGGCTCCAGGAAAAGAGGGAGGTATAAATGGGAATTGGAATGGATTTCCTTCTAAAAACATTTATTACAGGTTTCGATGAAAGGATATCCGAAAAAAAGAGATTAGATGAGATATTGAAACTTCCAGAACCTGAGAAAAAGGGGGGTCCTTCTATATGGGATTGCCTGAGGGAAAGAAGATCAATAAGGGATTATAAAAATCAGTCTGTTTCTTTAAAGGAGCTTTCTCAGATCCTCTGGGGCTCCTATGGAGTTACTGCAAGGGAGTGGGGATACTATCTTAAAACTGCTCCATCTGCTGGTGCTCTCTACCCTATAGAAATTTATGTTGCATCCTTCAATGTTGATGGTTTGAAAAAAGGAATATACCATTTTAACCCTAAGGATATGACCCTGAAAGGAATTTTTGAAGGGGATTTCTCAAGGGAAATAACCTATGCCTGTCTTGGACAGGACTTTATTCTTGATTCTGCCTTCTCTCTAATCCTTACAGCTATACCCTCAAGAACAACCTCAAAATACAGGGATAGAGGAGTAAGATATATACTAATGGATCTTGGATGCATTATACAAAATATTTATCTTTCCCTAACTGCTTTAGGAATGGGTGGATGCATAATTGGTGCTTTCTCTGACTCTGCAATGAATAAAATAATGGACCTTAATCCTGAAAAGGAGCTTGTCCTTGCAGTTTTTAGCGCTGGGAAAGTTTAAAAATTTCTCAAGAGATTTCCTTTATCATTCCTGCGAGGAGGGGGATTAGAATTTCGTGATGACCAACGAAGTAAAATCCCCTTCCTGATTCGGATACTGGTCTTTCCGCAACATTCTTCAAAGCCCTGTATTGAACAGTGAAATCAAAAACAGCTGTCGTGAAATTTTCAACTTTATATCCCATGTTTCTTACATAAGTGAGGGCTTTTAAAAATACTTCAGGAATTATCACAGCTGAGCCAAAATTAAGAAAAACACCTCCATTGTTAAGTTCACGAACAATGGAAGAAAATAGGAAAAAGTCCTTCAATGAGCCCTTACCAATCCCTTCTCCTGAAGAATTGGGATGAAAATTAAATATATCAGTTCCAATTGCAACATGAACTGTAAAAGGAATGTTTAGTTTCCATGCCTTCAAGAAAATTGAATGTTCTGGGTATTTCAATGGAATTTCAGCCATTACTCTTCCCATTGCCTCCCCTAATCCTATATCTTCTTGAAGGCATAGAAGGGAGGCTTTGTTTATTGTCTCTCCTGTTTCCTTAGCTACACCAAAACTTCCATCCTTTAGATGTTTTTCAACATCCTCAGAGGTTTTACCTTCGAGGGCAATTTCAAGGTCATGGACAAGACAGGCACCATTAGAAGCTATAGATGTAATAAAACCATTCTCCATAAGGTCAATCAAGATTGGAGAGAGACCAACCTTTATAACATGAGCACCCATTCCAACCATTATACCCCTTTTCCCTTTCTTTGCTTCAACAATAGCTTTTGCAAGCTCCCTCAAATTTTTGCTTGCAAGGATATTGGGAAGGGAATTTAACCATTTACTGAATGAGCTTCCCTTTTCTACAGGAGAACCGAAATCCCCAATCTTTACTTTACTCTCCCTATCTTTCAAAGAGACTGTTTTAAGTTTATTTGGAAAGAGAGGAGAGAATTTATATCTTTTCATTAGAGAAATTTAATGATATTAATACTTTTTTTCTAAGTCAAGAAGACCTTAAAAATTTGACAATTTATTAATTTTTGAATTATTCTAAATTTCTCAGAAAAAATTTAGGAGGGATTAGGTGTCACCAATAATTTTGTTTTTTGTAATCTTTTTTGTTATCCTCTTCGGTTTGACCTCTATCAGGATGCTTCAACCCAATGAAAGAGGAATTGTTATAAGACTGGGTAAGTACAGAAGAACAGTGGGCTCAGGTATAACCTTTATCATTCCCTTTTTCGAGTCGATTAAGAAAGTGGATATAAGAGAACAAGTTGTTGATATCGAGCCACAGGAGGTGATTACAAAGGATAATGTTGTTGTAACTGTTGATGCTATTGTTTACTATGAGGTTACTGACCCTTTCAAACTCTACTATAGCATTGCAAACTTCAAGATTGCTGTTACAAGATTAGCTCAGACAAGTCTCAGGAATATGATTGGTGAAATGGATCTTGATCAGACTCTTGTTTCAAGGGAAATTATCAACAAAAAGCTACGCCAGACCCTTGATGATGCAACAGAAAAATGGGGAGTTAAAGTTACAAGGGTTGAGATTAAAAGGATAGATCCTCCCTCAGATGTTATGCAAGCAATGCACAGACAGATGAAGGCGGAAAGGGATAAAAGGGCAATGATTCTTGAAGCTGAAGGAAAGAAACAATCAGCAATCCTTGAGGCTGAAGGGCAGAGGGAGGCAGCAATAAAGAAAGCAGAGGGGGAGGCAGAAGCAATAAGAAAAGTTGCTGACGCGAGGAAATATGAAAAAATTGCCATAGCAGAGGGTGAAGGGGAGGCAATAATAAAGGTTTTCAGTGCAATTCATCAAGGGAAACCAACAAAGGATTTAATAACCCTTAAATATCTTGATTCCCTATCCACAATAGCTCAGGGGAAAGCGACAAAGATATTCCTTCCTTTAGAGGCAACAGGAATTCTTGGAGGGCTTGCAGGAATAAGGGAGATATTTAGTGAGGAAGGAAAACAGAAGGAGGAGGTGAAATAGATGATATGGTATTACTGGTTGATCCTCGGAATTCTCCTCTGCTCAGCAGAAATTTTTGTTCCTGGATTTGTAATTCTCTGGTTTGGAGTTTCTGGAATTGTAGTTTCAGTATTTTCCCTTTTGGGTTTAAATCCAGCTATACAGTGGATTTTATTCATAATTCTATCCCTTCTCCTCATCTTTTCCACAAGAAGATTTGCTGAAAAAATTACAGAAAAAACAAAGGAGCAAGTTGGACCGGAAAGCCTGATAGGTAAGGAAGCAGTGGTGATTGAGGAGATTGATTCAAAAGAAGGGAAATATCTTGTTAAAGTAAATGGCTCAGAATGGGTTGGGAAGGTAATTTCTAAGAAACCCATCAACGGAGAAGTTCTCCATGTAAAAGAAGTAAAAGGGAACACTCTCCTTTTAGATTAATTTAGAAGGAATTGGAAAGTCTGAAAAATAGCAGACTCTCTTCTCCTTTGTCAAGCCCTCTTCCGAAACCTATTGAAAATGTAATTGGGAATGAATAGGATACAATAAAATCACTTCTTAGCTCTATTCCAATTCCCCTCTTTATATCCGATAAATTGAAAGAATTTATCCATGCATTTCCTGCATCAAAAAATGGAGCCAGATGAATCCTCCTTAAAAATAAAGGGAAATTCCCATAACCCCTCTCCACATTTAAAATTGGAAATCTGTATTCAATGTTCAAAAGGATTGCCTCAGTTCCCAAAATTGATTCTTTTTTGTATCCCCTTAAAAGATTGAAATTATCAGATTCAAATCCTGCAAAACCAGTATTCCCCTCATATCCTCCCATAAAGAAAATCCTCCTTCTTTCTCCCCAGCTCTTTCCGTAAATTAATCTTATTCCTAAAACATGATGTTTTAATGGCATTTTGATATATTCCTTCCACTCTACTGTGGCTTTCCAGATATTGTAATCGGAACCGAGTTCTTTAAAATCTCTCTCAATCAAAAAGGAAAATCTCCTTCCTTCTGTCGGTGATATGGAGAAGGGGTATTTCTTGGAATTATTATAGAGAATCCCAAATCTTAAACCTGAAAGATTCAGCTTCTCTCCTTCATATCTTCTCACTTCCCTTCTAAATTCAGTAATGAAAAAGGATGATTCTCTTACTCTGTAAAAGGGGAATATTGCGCTCAGGAGAAATTTTTCCCTTCTGAGAATGGAATTTTTGTTATCTTCAAAGTAAAAGTCTGAGGTATTACTGTAGCCAAAGGAAATTGTTGGGTAAAGAGCATCGTAGATATAATAAAAGGAACCGCTCCACTTTTTACTTTCAAATCCATGATAAATATCGAGATAGTAAATATTCCTTTCAAGGGGATCTGTGCCCATTACTGAAATTCCATACTGAGTTTCGTTTCCTCCATCCCTTGAAGTCGGTATCCAGTATGCTGGTCCCATTGATGGAAGAGGATTGTAGGGTTTTACAGGGTATCTCTTTTCAATTTCAGGGTAAATTTTCTGACCTTCAGACTTTTCAATTTCTAAGGGCTTAAGCTCTTTAGAAAGCTCTATTTTAGAGATTCTGTATCCATCCTTATAATACTCAAGGAAGAAAATTTCCCTTCCATCCATTGAAAATTTTGGGTAAAAGGCTCCTGTTATTAGATTTGTTAATTGGAAAATTTTATCCTCTTTCAGGTCATAAAGATAAAGGTTGAAAAATCCATCCCTGTCAGAGCTGAAAACAATATATCTTCCATCCTCTGAAAAGGAGGGAGTTATATCCCTGAATCTGTCCTCTGTAACCCATTTTATAAATCCTCCATCCCTTCCAATCAAAAGTAAGTCCCATTTTCCACCTCTATTGGCAGAAAGGACAATTAATTTTCCGTCAGGAGAAATTGAGGGAGAAGAAAGAATTGTATTTTCTTCAAAGAATATTCTTTTTAAATCCTTTCCATCAATTCCAATTTCAACAAGCTCTGTTTTTTTTAGCTCATATTTAATTGCTAAAATTTTTTCTCTTAAAGGGTCATATTCAGGCTCTTTCAACCTCATCCCCCTTGTTATTCTTTTTGCAATCTTCTTCTCTAAATCATAAAGATATAGGTCGCTGTAAAGGAAGAAACTCTGAAAGTAGTCAAGCTGGTCAAAGAAAAGGAATCTTCCATCTTTTGAAAGGGAAATTTTATTCCCGTAGAAGCAATCAATAACATCTTCTATTTTATTATTTTTAAGGTTTATTGATTTGATCTTTGGAAATTCATGAGGATTTACGGAAATAAAGAAAATCCTTTCTCCCTCCTTTGAAAGAATCGGGCTTTTTAGTTCAAAACCAATTTCTTTTATTACTTTTGGAGGGATTATTTCCTCTCTTTCTTTAAATTTTAATGTCTCATTTCTATAATCCTCAAGCCATTCCATCCACAATTTTTTGAAAGATTTTCCATAAATTTTTTCGAATATCCAGTCAGATGTATAGGGAATGAGATTTTTTGAAAGGGATTCAAAAAGTTTCTTCAATCTATCATCTCCATATTTCCCCCTTAACCATATCATAAATTTTCCGCCATAGATGTAAGGGCTGATTCCTCCAGGCCAGGAATCCTGATAGGTTGTGGCTCTATCTATTTTTGGATAAACTCCTTCCTTGACATCACCTCTCAGGATCATGTCAAAGTCCGCAGATTTTCCTCTTCCTCCTTCTGTCCAGATTGTCTCTCCCATTACTGCGAGTCCTTCCAGTGTCCATAGAGGAAGGTAAAGATTGGGGAAATGAAGAAAGGTTGGGGTTCTTCCTGAAATTTTTCTAAGAATTTTTCCTGTTTTTCCACAGGCATCGAGCTGAATTGTGTGAATATACTCATGGGTAAAAACAAAATTAAGCCACTCATCCCAGCAACCGATTTCTGAGTATCCTGAAGGAGGGATTAGATAAATACCTATTAAATTATAGGGTATTGGAGTTGAGTATCCATTGGAAATATCAAAACCATCAAAAAGAATAACTCTTGTCTTTCCTTCTGGTTTCCAGGGAAAGTAGGATGTTAGCTTGGTATGAGCCTTTTCAGCAAGGTTAGCAAGATACTGAGCATGCTCCTCCTCTCCCTGATGAAAATATATTATAAAATGTTCTGTATGAATCTCCTTCCATTTTAGTTTTGGATGATACTGAGTTGCTGAATATAAAATGTTTAAAAGAAATAAGAGAAGAATAAGAAAGATTCTTTTCATTTAATCTTAAGAGATGATCTTCTCTACTTTTCTCTCTTTGATTTTGTTCCCCTCGTCCATAATTACTATATAACACTTGTGATCCTTTATCTCTTCTTCTCTAAGAAGGACAAAGGAGGCAATTATTAGCTTGTCTCCAACAGAGGCTTTCCTTGCTGCCGCTCCATTTAAGCAAATAACCCTTGAGCCCCTTTCTCCTTCAAGGATATAGGTTGTGAATCTCTCTCCATTGTTTACATTGTAAACTTCCACATGTTCAAAGGGAAGCATTTTTGCCTCATCAAGAATCTCTCTGTCAATTGTTATGCTTCCCTCGTATTCAAGATTAACCTCAGTAACAGTTGCATTGTGAATCTTCCCTTTCAAAAACTTTCTCATTTTCAAACCTCTAAAATTGTATTGTCAATCAATCTTGCCTTTCCAATATAAACTGCAAGAGCAATAAGGACTTTCCCCTTTATTGGATTTACTGGATTTAGCTCCTCTGTATCAACAATTTCAATGTAGTCAATCACTGCTTTCGGATAGCTCATTACAATTTCCCTCATTCTATTTATGACCTTCTCAGCATCCCTTTCTCCCTCTTTTATCATTCTTTCAGCCTCTTTAAGGCTTTTATAAAGAACAGTTGCATTCTTTCTTTCTTCTTCATTCAGATAAACATTCCTAGAGCTCATGGCAAGTCCATCATCTTCTCTTACAATAGGCATAACAACTATTTCAACATCAGCATTTAAATCTTTAACCATCCTTTTAATTATTATAGCCTGTTGAGCGTCTTTCTGGCCAAAATATGCCTTATCAGGCTGGACAATGTTGAACAATTTTAAAACCACAGTTGTAACCCCTCTGAAATGTCCTGGTCTTGATTTTCCGCAGAGTTTTTTACCTAATTCAGAAACTTCTACAAAGGTTTTAAAACCTGTTGGATACATCTCTTCATTTGTTGGGAAAAATAGATAATCAACTTTTTCCTTCTCCAGAAGTCTCTTATCCCTTTCAATATCCCTTGGGTATCTTTCGAAATCTTCACCAGGACCAAATTGAGTTGGATTTACAAATATGGAGACAACCGTCAAATCATTATCCTTTACACTCTGCCTTACAAGGGAGAGATGACCCTCATGAAGATAGCCCATTGTTGGAACAAAGCCGATACTCTTCTTCTTTCTCCTTTCCTCCTTTAATTTCTTTTTTAAATCATCAATCCTTGAGAAGATCTCCATATTCCCTCTCCAGTTTTTCTTTTATCTCTTCTGAAAGATGATAGGACTCCATTTCATCAGGGAATTTCCCATTTTTAATATCCTCAATGTAGGACTTTATTGAGG
>CAZFCI010000237.1:0-27839 GCA_964517525.1 uncultured Clostridia bacterium
ATTGTCAGATACGTCTATCTCTATACATGGGATCTCCCGCAATCCCGCACCAATTGAAGCTCTGAACCTTCTCTCTCCTGATATTATCTCATATCTATCATTTTTCCTTCTTACAAGGATAGGTTCGAGAACTCCTTTTTCTTTTATAGAACTTACCAATTCACTAAGATCTCCCAAATCACTTCTTGGCTGAAGAGGGTTTGGATCTATAAGCTCAGGAGGAATAATTTTTATAGAGAGTTTCTTTTTCTCTTCAGTCGGCATGCCGACACTCTACCCTTCTCAATTATTATATAAGACTAAAAAATCTTTTTCAAAAACAATTTGATTTTAAGTAAAAATATATTATCATATATATTCAAAATCAATAATTAAAAGAGGTTGGTATGAGAAGAACTGTCATATTGGGAACAGGACATTATGTTCCTCCAAGAATTGTAACTAATTTTGACCTTGAAAAAATGATGGACACATCCGATGAGTGGATAAGGGAGAGAACAGGAATTATTGAGAGAAGATTTGTTGAACCAGGAACAGCCACTTCTGACCTTGCATTGCAAGCTTCCCTAAGGGCAATAGAAGATGCGAAAATTTCAAAAGAGGAGATAGACTTTATAATTTTTGCAACCCTTTCCCCAGATCACCTATTTCCTGGAGCTGGCGTTTTTCTTCAGGCTAAACTTGGACTTGAAAAGATAGGAGCTCTTGATATAAGGAACCAGTGCTCAGGCTTTATCTATGGACTTGCTGTTGCAGATCAATTCATAAAAACAGGTATTTACAAAAAAATCCTTCTTGTGGGAGCGGAGATTCAATCTGTACAGCTGAATTTTTCAACCCAGGGAAGAGATATGGCTGTTCTTTTTGGAGATGGTGCTGGAGCAGTCATTTTGGGCGCTGAAGAAAATAGTGAAAGAGGCATTATCTCAACCCATCTTCATTCAGATGGTAGATATGCACACATACTGTGGATTGAAAAGCCAAACATAATGCATTTTCCTTATTTCTATCCTGAGATGATGAATGACCCTGGAATTTATCCGAGCATGCAAGGGAAGCTTGTCTTCAAGCTTGCATCAGAAAAAATGCCTGAATGTGTAATTGAGAACCTTAAAGAGAATAACCTTAAAGTTGAAGATATTGACCTTCTTATACCCCATCAGGCTAATTACAGAATAACCGATATGGTAGGAAAGGCTCTAAAATTACCATCTGAGAAGGTCTTTTCCAACATCCATAAATATGGAAATACTACAGCTGCTTCAATACCAATTGCCTTGGATGAAGCAAGGAAAGAGGGAAGATTAAAAGAAGGGGATCTTCTTGTCCTGACTGCATTTGGCTCAGGTCTAACATGGGGTTCCTCCATAATAAGAATGTAAAGGGCAAAATGGTTCTAACAGATTCTCACGCCCATCTTCTTGACAAATCCTTTGAAAATGATCTCGAAGAGGTTATGGAAAGAGCAAGAATTTCCAAAATAGGGTATGTAAATAACTGTATTGACATCACAGATAGAAAGGAGATAGAAGGAAGCATAGAACTTACAAATAAATATGCAAATGTTTTACTTTCTGCTGGCGTTCACCCCTTTGTCGCAGGTAGCTGGAATGAAGAAATAGAAAAAAGTTTGATCTCATTTAACCCTGACAAACTGACTGCATTAGGCGAAATAGGAATTGACCCAACTTATGATGTTCCAATAGAAAGCCAGAAAAATGCATTTAAAAATCAGATTAACATTGCTAAGGAGAAGAACCTGCCAATTGTAATTCACTGCAGACATTGGTTCAATGAGGTTTATAAAATTTTAAAGGAGGAGAAGTTTTTTATTGGTGGCGTCCTCCACACTTTTTCCGGTACATGGGAAGACGCTGTGAAATTCTTAGATTTGGGCTTCTATCTTTCTTTTTCAGGAGTTCTGACTTACTCGAAAAAGGCAAAGGATGTCGCTATAAAAGCTCCTTTCGATAGGATTCTTGTTGAAACTGATTCTCCTTATCTCCCTCCTCTACCCTATAAAGGACAAAGAAATGAACCTTCTTATATAATAAGAACTGTCGAGGAGCTTTCTCGATTGAAGGGATGTTCCGTAGAAAAAACTGCCGAGATTACCACAACCAATTTCATTTCTATCTTTTTAAATGGAAGAAGAAAAAAATGGAATTAAGTGAAATTTATAAGCCTATAAAAAAAGAGTTGGAAGAGGTCGAACACCTTATTTCCAAAATTACAGAAAATTCACCCTCTCTGAGGGAAGAGCTAAAAACTATTTTTTCTGCAAAGGGGAAAAGGATTAGACCCGCTCTGCTCCTTTTCATAGCAAAACATTATGGAGTAAAAGGAGAAATTCCTATTTGGTTGGCAGTTGCAGTTGAGCTTCTTCACACCGCAAGTCTCATCCATGATGATGTTGTTGATAATGCAACTTTAAGAAGGGGGAAACCCTCTTTCCACAAATTCTGGGGGTCTGATTTAACAGTTCTTCTTGGTGATTATCTTTATGTTAAAGCTGTTCACCTTGTTCTTAAAAGTGCGAATCCCTACATTATAAGAGCTCTTTCAAAATCAGCATCAAAGATGGTTGAAGGAGAAATAGAAGAAATAAAGAAAAGAGGGGATCTTGATCTTAAAATAGAAGAGTATTTCTCTATTCTTGAAAAGAAAACAGCCTCTCTATTTGCAGCTTCAGCAGAGATAGGTGGTTTGTTAGGGAATGCTTCTGAAGCTGAACTTAAAGCTCTTAAAAATTTTGGTAATAACATCGGCATTTCCTTCCAGCTAATAGATGATCTCCTGGATATAATTTCCACTGAGGCTGAACTTGGAAAACCTACTCTTTCTGATTTAAAAGAAAAGAAACCAACTCTACCTTTTATTTATCTTCTCAGAAAGGACAAAAAGAACATTAAAGAAAAGATTAGGTGGGTTTTCGAAGATGGTGATTTTATAAGGGTTAAAAAAGAAGAAATGGTAAAGCTTGTATTGAACAATGGTGCTAAGGATTTTACCCTGAGAAAAGCAAAACATTTTACAAAAAAAGCCATTGAATCTCTTAAAATCTTAGAACCATCTCCATTTGTTGAGTCTTTAAACAATCTTGCCAGATATATTGTTTCAAGGAGGTGGTGAATGAGGATAAAATTAGAAATAAGAAAGGGGGATATAACCACTTTTGAAGGTGACGCAATTGTAAATGCGGCTAATAATCAGCTATGGATGGGAGGAGGAGTTGCTGGAGCAATAAAGAGAGTCGGGGGGCAGAAGATAGAAGAAGAAGCAGTTTCAAAAGGTCCAATTCCCATTGGAGGTGCAATTTCAACTTCAGCAGGTAAGCTTAAAGTAAAATTTGTTATTCATGCTGTAGTAATGGGAAGGGATTTAAAAACATCGGGAGATTATATAAAAAATGCTACAATAAACGCTCTTAAAGAAGCTGAAAGGCTGAGAGCAAGAACTATTGCCTTTCCAGCCCTTGGAACTGGTGTTGGAGGATTCCCTTATGAAGAATGTGCAAAAATAATGAAGAGATCAATAGAGGAAACAGAAAAAGAAATTAGCTCTCTACAGGAGATAGTTTTTTATCTTTTTGATGAAGAAGCTTTAGATGCATTTGAAAAGATCTTCAGAAAGAATGAATGAAATTGAGAAAGAAATAAAGTTAAAGATAGATTCTCCAAGAAAAATTTTGCAAAAAATTACTGGATCAGGCTTTCGTCTATCTAAAAGAAGACATTTTGAAGACAACTTCCTATTTGATTTTGATAATAAAAGGCTTCTCTCCAATGGATGTATTTTAAGGTTAAGGATTCTTAAAGATAAAAGTATCTTGACCTACAAAGAGCCTTCATCCATTTTTTCTATGACAAAAGTTCGAAGGGAAATTGAGACAGATGTTGCCGACCCTTCAGTAATCTTCCAGATTCTTGAAAATCTCGGCTTGAAGGTTATATTCAGATATCAAAAATACAGGAGGATTTACAAGAAAAGGGGCTTAACACTTTCAGTGGATGAGACACCTGTGGGCAATTTCATTGAGCTTGAAGGTTCTGAAGAGGAAATTATAGCAGAGGCTAAAAATTTGGGTTACTCCCCTTCAGATTTTATAAAAGATAGTTATATGGAGATTTTCCTCAGGGAAAAAAGTGGAGATATGATTTTTAAATAAAGGTTATTACTGAATGTTCTGGGACATTTCTTCCTTTTCGACTAATTTCACATTTAGCTTTCCGCTTTCTATTTCTTTCTTCGCAATTTTTAGAGGATGTTTTTCCTTTGTTTTTATTAATGGTTTTGAGCCTTTCATAAGTTCTTTGGCTCTTTTCGAAATAACAAGAACTTGCCTGAACTTGCTTTCTAAGCCATTATACCCTTTCACTTCCAAGCCTCCTGATTTATTTTATATCAAAAAAACAAAAAAAGGTCAATAGGTGAGGGTCTTCAATGGAAGATTGGGAATCAATAAACTTCGACAGATTAACTGAAGGAGAGGTTGTAATCCTTCTAAGGAAGCCATGGATTCCTAAGGACTTTTTTTATAACCTTTTAGGTAGAAAAGATTTGGTCAAATTTTACTCTGTTCAGAAAGAAATTGTGAATCATCCTTGTTGCCCTCAGGACATTTCTCTTAACATTTTGCCAAATTTGCTCCCCATAGATCTTCTAAGGGTTGCAAAAAATCTTAGGGTATCTCCATTTTTGAGAAGGCAGGCTGAAACAATTTTTCTCCAGAAGTGGAGCAAAATACCACTTGGAGAAAAGATTTCCCATGTAAGAAGAGCTACTCCTTTTATTCTTAAAAATCTAAAATCAGAACAGAACAGAATGGTTATTAAAGCTCTTCTTGAAAATCCATCTCTCACAGAGGAAATACTTCTCGAACTTATAAACTCCCCTAAAATTTCCATCAATGTAATAGAAGAGATTTCCAATTCTCATTGGATGAACAGGTATAGGATAAAATTTGCAATTGCGAGATGTCCTGAAACTCCAGTTCAATTTGTGTTGAGAATACTTCCTGAATTGCATAAAGGAGATCTTTTATCTCTTTTAAAGGAGCCTATCCCATCTTTAATAAAAAATAAAATTCTTGAAATTACAAAGGAGGAAAATCATAAATGAAACCAAAAGTTCTTTTGACAAGGAAAATTATTCCTGAAGTTATGGAATATTTATCATCCTATGTTGAGCTTGATGCTGGGAGCGATGATGTTATGGATAGAAGCACTCTTCTCAGTAAAATTAAGGATAAAGAAGGCTTAATTTCAATGCTGGATGACAAAATTGATAAAGAGGTTATGGATTTAGCACAACATCTAAAAATAATTTCTAACTATGCTGTGGGCTACAATAATATAGATGTTAAATATGCCATTTCAAAAGATATATTTGTTACAAATACTCCAGGAGTTTTAACAGAAACCACAGCAGATCTTACTTGGGCTCTTATCCTTTCTACATGCAGGCTAATTCCCCAAGCTGATAGTTTTGTTCGAAGAGGAGATTTCAAAGGATGGGGCCCACTCCTCTTTCTTGGAAAGGATATATATGGGAAAGCTCTTGGGATTATAGGCTTTGGAAGGATTGGAAGAAGTGTTGCAAAAAGAGCATATGGATTTAATATGAAAGTTCTATACTGGGATAAGGTAAGATTGAGTGAAAAGGAAGAAAAAGAAATGGGGGTAGAGTTTAGAGAGTTAGAAGCCATTTTAAAAGAATCAGATATTGTAACTATTCATCTACCCCTAACTCCTGAAACCCATCATCTTCTCAACAGAGAAAAATTATCTCTCATGAAAAAGGATTCTGTTCTCATTAACACAGCAAGGGGTCCAATATTAGAGGAGAAGGCACTGGCAGAACTCCTTGAGCAGGGGAAAATATGGGGAGCTGGCTTTGATGTTTATGAAAATGAGCCTGAAATTGAAAGTAAGCTCTTAAATCATCCGAGGGTCGTTCTCCTTCCCCACATTGGCTCAGCCAGCTATGAAACAAGGAAAAGAATGGGTTTTATGGCTGTAGATGGACTTCTCAAAGGATTGAGAGGAGAAATTCCAGATAATCTTGTAGATGAGTGGAGGGAGGAACTAAAAAGGAGGGGTTTGATCTAAAATAAAGACATCTGTCCTCCTTTTAATACAGTATTCAAAATAGAAATGCTTATAAATAAAGGAAATTAATTTGGCATATATTTTGATACAATTTTTAATGAAAGGAGGTAGCCATGAGAGTAAAGGTCATGGCATTAATGATAATAGCAAGTTTAGCCAATTTATATGCCATTGATCCTTCCATCGGAAGAGTCAGTCATCTAAAAGGAGATGTATATATTCAGAGAGGTTCAGACCTCGGTTTTGAATCCGCTACAATAAATTTTCCAGTAACTGAAGGAGACAGAATAGCAACTGCTGATGGAATGGCTGAAATCTACATTGGAAACTCCAACTATCTAAGGCTTGATAGAGACACTAAAATTGATGTCCTGTCTTTGTCAGGAAGAAGAGAAGGAACCGTTTTGAGGCTTTGGGCAGGTAATTTGTATATTAGCGTAAACAAGCTTTACGGAGAAAGAGAAATTGAAGTCCAGATCGATGATGTGACAGTTTATGTCCTCCAACCTGGTTTGTATAGAATAAACTCCTTTGAAAGGAATACCGCAGAGATAATGGTTGTAAAGGGCGCTGTCGAAGTTCAGGGTTTGAACGGAGACTCTATTGTAAGAAGCAACCAGAGTCTTTCATGGGAAAATGGTGAATTGCAAAGGGTACGCACTTATTATTCCTCGAATTTTGATGAGTTCGATGATTTTAATGAAGGGAGAGAATCTCTAATTAAAAGGGCGAGGGTTCAAAGGTATCTTCCATCAGAACTTTATGATTACGAATGGGAATTAACCCATTACGGAAGATGGCATTATCTTAGTCCTTATGGATGGGTCTGGGTTCCCCCTTATGTATTTTCAGAATGGAGACCATATTACTGGGGAAGGTGGGTTTGGTATCCCTGGGGATGGACATGGGTTCCCTATGAACCCTGGGGATGGGTAACATTCCATTTTGGAAGATGGCACTGGCATGTTTCCATTGGCTGGTACTGGGTTCCTACAACTGTTTGGGGCCCTGCATGGGTTCACTGGACATGGGGTGATTACTGGATTGGCTGGTGTCCAATTGATATTTACAATAGACCTGTTATAATTATCAACAACTACTGGGTAACCCATTATCACGATCGAGCTCCATCCAATTCTTCTTCTTTTGTATTTATAAGGAAAGATCAGTTAACTGCACCTGATGTAAGAAGAGGGGTTCTTGAAAAAGAAAGGATTTCTCAAATTGGAACAGTGCCCATTTTCAAATCCCAGCCTGATTTTAGACCCACATCCCTCTCCCCAACTGTTGAATCCTACAAAGGAAAGATAATGTTAAAGAATCAGAGCCCGGTTCTAAATGAGGAAAAAATCTCTCCACGAGCCATATCAAGAGGTAAGATAGGAGGAGAAAGCTCCTCTTATTCTGAAAACGAAAGGGGGGCAATTACTTCAAGATCAAGAATTGAAAGGAATTATGAACAGGAGAATAGAATAGAAAATAAGGGTTCTTTTGTAAAGCCAAAAGTGAATTCGGAAATGGATGAAGATGTAATTTTGAGAGAAGGGAGAAGAAAGACAAGTTCGTATCCTTCTTATGAAAGAGGAACTACACAGGAGGATTTCAGAAGTATTGAAAGAAGAAATAATTCGGAGCCATTTAGCTATAGAAATGATTACGAAAAAAGCAGAGCAATTAGAAGAACTCCTCCTGAGGAAAGTTATACTCCAAGAGATATTTCTCCATTTAACAGGAGAGAGACAACTCCCAGATCTTCTTATAATGAAGAAAGGAGAAATTCATCATCAATAAGAGATGTGTTCAAGCCTTTTTCAGGGAGTAGTTCTGGTTCATCAAAGCCATCTGGTTCCTCGGGAAGTTCGATTTTTAGAGCTCCATCCTCTCCTCCAAGCCATAGCCCCAGCTCTTCAGGTTCCTCTTCTGGCGGTAGAGCTATTAAAAGGAAGAGTGACTGAAACAGGATTACCTTTTAAATTATTTGATTATAGATGAAAGGGAGGGCGGTCAAGAGCCGCCCTCCCCTAAAATTTACAACCCTTTCTATCCTCTCAATCATTTGTTATAATTTTCTATGGTTTTTATTAAAAGACTTATATATTTTCTTTTATTCCTAATTGCTGTTATATTGGGTATTCTTGTAGGTCTTCTTCTTGTATATCAGAGAAGTCTTGTTAAGATATCAGAGCTTGAGGATTACTCTCCTTCAATAATGAGCATTGTCTACGATTGTAACGGGAATATTATAGGAGAATTTGCAATAGAAAAGAGAATTCCAATAAATTACAGTGACATTCCTCCCCACCTTCGATATGCAATAATAACCGCAGAGGATAGATCTTTTGAAAAGCACTGGGGGATAGATTTGTGGGGTATTTTGAGGGCGTTGAAAACAAACTTATTTTCAGGATGGGGGAAAGAGGGAGCAAGCACAATTACCCAGCAATTAGCAAGAATGGTCTTTATAAAATCAAACAAGGGAGTTTACGAAAAAACAATAAGAAGAAAAATAAAAGAATGGCTTCTCTCCTTTCAAATAGAAAAAAATCTTACAAAAGAGCAGATTTTTACCCTCTACGCAAACCTTCACTATTTTGGCCATGGAGCTTATGGAGTTGAAGCTGCCTCTCTTTTATACTTTGGCAAGAGGGCGAAAGATCTGACCTTGAGTGAAGCAGCTATGATAGCTGCTTTACCCCGTTCTCCTTCAAAATACTCACCATATCTTAATCCGAAAAATGCTGTTATAAGAAGGAATTACATCTTGGATATGATGGCTCAAGAGGGGTATATAAAAAAGGAAGAAGCGGAAAAGGCAAAGAGAGAACCTGTCACTCTTCAGCCGTTGCACAGCTCTGATGAAAATATTGGATACATAATGGAAGAGATAAGAAAATATGTTGAGCAGAAATTTGGCACAACAAATCTTTACCAGAATGGTTTAAAGATCTATACAACTTTCGACTTAAACTTGCAGAGAATTGCTCAGGATGCGCTTAAGAATGGTTTAAGGGAGACTGATAAAAGGAGAGGCTGGAGAGGAGCAAAGGATAATATTTTAAAAGAAGACAACAAAATTAACTTGAAAACTTACAATCTTAGTTCCTGGCAGAGAAGTTCCTTAAAAGAAGGAAGGATTTATGAGGCAATAATACTTGATGTATCAAAGGATTCAGCTAATATAAAAGTAAAGGATTTTGAAGGGGTTTTAACCCAGGAAGATGTAAAGTGGACAGGAAGTAAAAATCTTTCAAAGCTTTTCAAGATAGGTGATTTAATTGAGGTAAAGGTAGACAAAATTGATTATGAGAAAAAAACATTTCACGCTGCCCTTGAACAGGAACCAGAACTTCAAGGAGCAGTTCTCGGTTTAAATGCAAAAACAGGCGAGATAAAGGTCATGGTTGGAGGCTATTCCTTTAATGAATCTCAATTCAACAGAGCAGTTCAGGCTAAGAGACAGACAGGCTCAGCAATAAAGCCTTTAATCTACTCCTTAGCAATAGAATCAGGAATGACGCCATCATCCCAATTCATTGATGAGCCATACTTTTATTTTGACAAATGGATAAATCAAATTTGGTCTCCTCAGAACTTCGACCATAAATATAGAGGCTTGGTAACCCTTAGAAGAGGCCTTGAGGAATCAATAAACATAGTTACAGCCAAATTGGTTGAAATTCTTACTCCTGAAAGGGTTGTTCAACATATAAAAAAATTTGGAATTACGACTGATTTAAGACCTTATATGAGTATATCCCTTGGAGCTTTTGAAATCCCCCTCTTAGAAATCGTATCCGCTTATTCTGTATTTCCAAATCAGGGTATAAGGATGAAGCCATACTTCATTGTGAGAATAGAAGATAGAGAGGGAAATCTTCTTGAGGAGAACAGAAGAGAAGCCTACGAGGTTCTATCGCCATCTGTTGCATATATTATGACCAATCTAATGAAGGGAGTTGTTCTCAGAGGAACTGCAGCGAGGGCAAGTTCCCTTAAAAGACCTCTCGCCGGCAAGACAGGAACCTGCGATGAATACACTGATGCATGGTTTATAGGCTTTGACCCGTCCTTTGTTCTTGGAGTATGGGTTGGCCATGATGTAAAAAGGAGTATAGGTCCAAATGAAACAGGAGCAAGAGCAGCATTACCTATCTGGATGGAAATTATGAAAGAGTATTTAAAAGATAAACCTGTTGAGGATTTCCAGGTTCCCCCTGATATTACCTTTGCAAAGGTTGATAGAATGACAGGTCTCCTTGCAACTCCTTTCTGCTCCTATGTTATAGATGAAGCTTTTATTGCAGGAACAGAACCCACAAGATACTGTTCTGAAGAGGAACACTTCAAAGTTCATGACTATTATGGAAAAGAATCTCCTCACGAATAGCATTTTTTCATTTTCCCTAATTCTTATACAAAACTTCCCTAAGGTATTTTCCTGTTATAGATTCTCTCACTTCTAATATACCCTCAATAGGTCCCTGATAAATAACATAACCTCCTTTCTCTCCCCCCTCAGGTCCCAAATCAATAATCCAGTCAGCCAGTTTTATAAGTTCAAGGTTATGTTCTATTACAACAACTGTATTCCCTTCCTTTAAAAGAGTTTCAATTGAGCTGACAAGCTTATTTATATCATCAAGATGTAAGCCAGTAGTAGGTTCATCAAGAAGGAAAAGATTACCACCTTCTCTTGTTGAGTTTAAATAAACTGCAAGCTTTAATCTCTGATTTTCTCCACCAGAAAGTTCGGATATTGGTTGTCCAAGTTTCAAATAACCGAGTCCAGCCCTTTCAAAAGGGATTAATTTATCCACAATATCATATATTCCCTCAAAAAATTTTATTGCTTCACTTATAGACATCTCCAAAACTTCAGCTATATTCTTACCTTTGTAAGTTACTTCAAGAGTTTCCTTTTTAAATCTTTTCCCCTTACATTCTTCGCAAGTCAGAATAACATCGGAAAGAAATTGCATTTCAACTGTTATTTTCCCCGCACCTTTACATTCCTCACATCTCCCACCAGGTATATTGAAGGAAAATGTTGAAGGTGTGAATCCTTTCATTCTTGCTTCCTTAGTACTTGCAAAAAGATATCTAATCTCATCCATTGCTTTTGTAAAGGAAATTGGGATTGATCTTGAAGATTTTGTAATTGGTGTCTGATCTACAAGGATTATATCTCTTATTTTTTCTCCTCCTTCAATTCTATCGTAATTTTCCTTTTCTTCTCCTCTCAATCCTTTATAAATTATCTCGTAAAGAAGAGTGCTCTTTCCAGAACCAGAGACTCCAGTTATACATGTAAAAGAATTTAATGGAATTTCTACCTTTATATTCTTAAGATTAAACTTTCTTGCTCCATAAATCTTAAGAAACTTGCTTGGATTAAATTTCCTTTTGCTAATTAATACCCTTTTCTCTTCTCTCAGATATTGAGCGGTTATGGAGTTACAATTTTTGAGAAATGTATTCACACTTCCATTGAACATAACATACCCACCCTCCTCTCCTCCCTTTGGACCAAGATCAATAACTATGTCCGCTGACTTTATTATTTGAGGATCATGTTCGACAACCACAACTGTATTTCCATTATCTCTAAGTGTCTTCAAAATATTTATCAGTCTATCATTGTCCCTTGGATGAAGACCAATGGAAGGTTCGTCAAGAACAAATAAGACTCCCACAAGGGATGAACCGAGAGCTGTAGCAAGATTTATCCTCTGAGCCTCTCCGCCACTAAGTGTAAAAGTCATTCTGTTAAGGGTTATATAATCAAGGCCAACTTTGAGAAGGTAATCAAGTCTTTTTAGTATGCTTTTTAAAGGAGTCTCTGCAATCTTTTCCTGAGAAGGGTTTAGAGGAAGGGAACTAAAGAACTTGTAAGCCTCACCAACAGTCATTTCAGCTACTTCAGAAATTGTCTTCCCATTGAGCTTTACAAAGTTTGCCTCCCTCTTCAATCTGCTTCCTTTACAAACAGGACATCGCTCGTATTTTCTGTATCTTCCGAGGAAAACTCTCACTTCCACCTTATACTTTTTCTCTTCAAGCCATTCAAAGAATTTTTTAACTCCGTAATACTCTTCATCACCTTCCATCACAAATCTCTTATGCTCATCTTTCAAGTTTTTAAAGGGAACATTTGTTGGAATTTTCCTTTTCTTTGCTTCTCTTATAAGTTCTTTCATCAAGGGCTCTGTTGAAGGTTTTGTCCAGGGCTCAATAGCTCCCTCCTCAAGAGAGAGATTTTTATTTGGAATAATTTTGTCCTCATCAATGGTTATGATATCTCCGAATCCATGGCATCTTTCACAAGCCCCCTGGGGAGAATTAAAGGAAAAGAGATTTGGGTCTGGTTCTTCATAAACAATCAAACATTTTTTACACTCATACTTTCCAGAATAAATGACCTCTTCTCCTTTCAAATCCCTTACCCCTACCCTATCCGAGCCCTCTCTCAATGCAGTTTCAATTGAATCAACAATTCTCTCCCTATCTGATTCATCTACAATGAGCCTATCAACTATAACATCAATTTCCATATATTCTTGATCCTCAATAGCCACAGGCTCAGTTCCTTTTAATCCCCTGTAAAAACCCTTTTTTCTAAGGTTTTCTGAATCTCCCTGATAGTGGAAAAAAATTATTACCCTCTCCCCTCTCCATCTCTTAAAAATATCCTCTACAATTGAGTCTATTGTATCCTTTTTTACTTCAGAATTACATTTATGACAGTAAAGAGTCCCTATCCTCGCAAAAAGAACTTTCATGTAATCCCATACCTCTGTAACCGTAGCCACTGTAGAACGAGGGTTCTTTGTTGTAGCTCTCTGCTGAATTGCAATTGCTGGAGTGATTCCATCTATTATATCAGCATCAGGTTTCTCTATCCTTTCGAAAAATTGCCTTACATAGGAAGAAAGGGATTCAATGTATCTTCTCTGCCCTTCTGCATAGAGGGTGTCAAAGGCAAGGGAAGATTTACCAGAGCCACTTACTCCAGTTATAACAATTAACTTATTTAAAGGAATATCGAGATTTATATTCTTGAGATTGTGGACCCTTACCCCTCTTAAAATTATACTTTCACTCATCTCTCTTCAATTATTGCTAATTGCCCGCAGGAAGCAGATATGTCATCCCCCCTTCTTTTCCTGACAGTCACAGAAATCCCCTTCTTTTCTATTCTTAAAGCAAAATCCTCAGCATCCTTTTCATCTGTTCTTTCAAAGGGAAGAAAGGGAGAGGAATTATAAGGGATAACATTCACCTTTATCGGAACTCTCCTTGAAAGTTTCTTTATTCTTTCAATCTCATCTTCCCCATCATTTATATCTTTTATAAGAACCCACTCTATGGTTATCCTTTGTCCCTTTCTAAGTTTCAAGCTCTCCATCTCTCTTAGAACATCACTAAGCTTAAACTTTTTCGTTGCAGGCATTAGAAACACCCTCTTTCCCTCATCCAAACTGTTGATAGATACTGCAATCTTAGGAGGTCTTTCAATCTCCATAAGGCTTTTCAGACTTCCTGGAATTCCAATTGTTGAGACAGTCACTCTTCTTGGAGATATTGCAATGCCATTTGGATCTGTTATGAGGTTAATCGCCTTTTTAAGATTTTCAATATTATCCAAAGGTTCTCCCATCCCCATAAAAACAATATTTACCCTTCTATCTCTCGGTTTTACCCTCTCAAGAAGAGAAAGAACCTGAGCTAATATTTCATCAACTTCAAGATTCCTCTTAAATCCCATTTTTCCAGTGAGGCAATATTTACAGCCCATCTTGCAACCAACCTGAGTTGAAATGCAAAATGTGTTCCTGTTAGTTTCGGGAAGAAGGACAGATTCTATTTTTTTACCATCTGAAAGCCTGAAAAGAAATTTTACACTTCCATCCTTTGACACCATCTCCTTCTCAATCTCAGGGTAATATATTGAAAACTCTTCATTAAGCTTTTTTCTCAAGTCCTTAGACAGCTCTGTCATTTCAAAAAAAGATTTTGCACCCCTTTGGTAGATCCAGTGATAAATCTGCTTTACTTTATAGGATTCCTTTAAAGTAGGAAGAAGTAACCGTTCCAATTCATTCAGGCTTTTCCCAAGAAGATTCAGCATTGGAACTTTTCACTTCTCCTTTTCTCTAACCATCGGAACAAATCTCACAGCTTCTATTGATTTTTTCTTTATTTTTCCCTTTTCTTTTGTAAGAAGAACAAGACTTTGATAGAAAGGATTCTCCTCAAGAGGAATTACCATTCTTCCTCCCTCTTTAAGCTGTTCAATCAGGGGTGGGGGTGGTATTGGTGCAGCACAAGTAACAATAATACCGTCAAAGGGAGCATACTCCTTCCAGCCCAAATAGCCATCCCCAACTTTTACTTTAATATTTTTGTATCCCATTTTCTTAAGTCTTTTTTCTGCTGAGAGGGCAAGACTCTCTCTTATTTCAATTGTATAAACCTCCTTTACAATTTCAGCGAGAACAGCTGCCTGATAACCTGAACCTGTCCCTATTTCAAGAACTTTCTCATTTCCTTTCAAACAAAGAGAAGCAGTCATTAGAGCAACAATATAGGGCTGAGAAATTGTCTGTCCTTCACCAATTGGAAGGGGATAATCTTCATAGGCTTGGCTTACCCACTCAGGGGGTACAAAGAGATGCCTTGGAACTTTAAGCATTGCTGAAAGAACTTTTTCATCCCTTATCCCCCTTCTCTTTATTTGAAACTCCACCATTTCCTTTCTCAGCTTTTCAAAGTTTTCCTTGCAAAGGACAAGGAAGGATAAGAAAGAGACCAGAATAACAAATAAAATCTTTCTCATCTTAAAAATTATCTCAAATTTATTTCAAACCTTCAAAAATTCAGTAATTTTCCGAGCCTCTCATTCACTTTTTATCATAGAATAGTTGGGAAGAAAGGATCTATCAAGTCTCAAATGCCCCTTCAGTGTCTCCCTTTCTATTCCGTCAATAAGGAAATGAACCCTTTTAATAAAGGGAAAATTAAACGTAATAGAGTTTACAATTGTATAAATGGCTTCTATTTCAGAGGATGAACCTCCTGAATTCCCCGAAATAAAATCAGAAGTTAAATCCACATAAGCAGTCCCATCTTTATGAATATATACCTCTCTTATTTTTGTCTGAGATGGAATTGGGCTAAGGTTACCTTTTTCAGAACCTTTTAATATCTCAAGAATCAACTGCTTGACCTGATTTGAAAGGGAAGGGGTTTTTAGAATTTTTCTCTCCTCAGGATGTAGAAACTCATCTTCAGGAGATGGAAGAAATACTATTACTTTTACTTTCTCTTCAGCCTTGAGAAGTTCCTGTTTAAAAGAGGAATCTGTAGCAGAGGATTGAATTCCTGAGGTTTTTTCTTTCCTTCCTGTCATAAGTATAATGAGAGCAATTGCAATAATAAGAAAAAGAATACTCGCAGAAATAATTAAAAAATAACGATTTTTCAAATTCTCTCCCTCTGCCTCATAAATCTTAATATTCCCTGGTAGATTGCTTCAGCAATATTTTCTTGAAATGAATCAGACCTTAACTTTTTCTCTTCATCAGGGTTTGTGATAAAACCTATTTCAACAAGGACTGCAGGACAAACTAGACCAGTCAATACCTTGAAGGGAGCCTGTTTAACACCCCTATCCTTCGTTCTAAGAAGTGAGTTTAACTCACCCTGTATTAACTCCGCCAGAAGTGAACTCTGCTTAAGAAAAGCTGATTGAGCCATATCCCAGAGGATTAATTTTAAATCTGAATTCTCACCCAAATCTTCTCCCAAATTTTCAATCTGAGAAAGTCTTTTAGCATCCTCATCAGTGGCATTAAGGCTAAGAAAATAAGTCTCTGCTCCCCTTGCATTCTTCCTTACTGATGCATTCACATGAATAGATATAAAAAGGTCAGCTTTAAGGTTATTGGCTAAGCTAATTCTCTCATCAAGGGACTTTCCCTGGTCTCCATCCCTTGTTAAAAATACTTTTATTCCTGCTCTCTGTTCAATTATGTTCTTGATTTTTTTTGCTACTGAAAGAGCAACATCTTTTTCTTTTAATCCAGAAGGGCCTACAGCTCCCTCTTCCTCTCCACCATGTCCGGGGTCAATAACAATTATCTGCGGTGAAACTTTCACGGGAGTCTTCCTCTCCTCCATTTGTGTTTTTCTCTCTGTCTCTGGTTGTTCCTCCTTTTTAATATCTTTTTTCAAACTCTCAGAAAAATCTATAACAAGTCTAAATGGGTCATTGAGAATAAAACTTACAAATTTAATGTTCTCTTTATTGTAGTAAATTTTTAGTTCTCGGGTATTTTTGTCCCAGGAAACGCCCTTTATAAGTTCTTTTCCAAAAAGTCTTTCTTTAAATCCAAAGTCTCCATTGGAAATACTTATTGAAAGATGATCCTTCTCAGGCATCATTACATAGACAAAAGGTGCTTCTGCTTGAAGAACCAATCTTTCGAAACCAGGATTTTCAGATATTTTGAGATAAAGGGTTTGTTCAGAGAGTAAAAGAATAAAAGAAGACAATAGAATTAGAAAAGTCAGAGTTTTTTTCAACATCTTCAGAGCTCCTTCAACCTTTTAAGAGAGGAGAGAAGATTCTCAGAAAAATTTTTTAAATAAGAGCTCTCAGGGAAAATAGATGTGAAGACTTTTACAGCAAGAGGAATGGTCTTCTCTGGAGGAAGAGAGTACTGCATCTTCAAAAATCTTTTTCTGAACTCAATAACTTTTTCTTTGACATTAATGTTCTTTCTAATACAGTCAGAAATCAATTCTGCAAGTTCTTCAAAATCTTTTTCCTTCATTCCAAACCTTGTCATTTCCTGAACTCCCATCCTTATCCCACTTGAACCAACAAAACTTTCATCATCTGGAAGAGCTTGATAATTTGTAATAATATTGTTCTCCTCAAGCCTTCTTGCAATCTCTTCACCAGTTCCAAATTCCCTTACCCTTATAAGAACTTGATGGGTCTCTGTGAATCCATCTGACTCATCCCCCTCAACTTTAATTCCCCTGTACTTAAGCGCTTTCGCAAAAGCTTTAGCATTCTTTACAACCTGAGTTTGATACTCATTTTTGAAATGATTCATCTCATAGGTAGCCATAAGAAGTCCTAAAAGGGTTCCAAGATGATGGTTGGAAGTTGAGCCAGGGAATGCTCTACTCTTTATCTCCACCCAGAGTTTCTCAAGACCTGAGCCTTCATCCATATTTCCTGCAATTACTCCCCTCTGGGGACCAAAGAATGTTTTATGGGTGCTACCTGTCACAACATCTGCTCCCTCTTTGAACGGCTCTTGAAATGCTCCATAAAGTCCAAGAACATGAGCCATATCAAACATTATTATTGGTCTTGGATTCATATCCTTTATAAGATTTCTTGTAAACTCTACAGGTTCCCTGTAAATAAACATGCTTTTACCGAAAATTATAAGCTCAGGTTTTACAGAGAAAATAAGTTCTTGAAGCTTTTCTGTGTCTATTCTGTAGGGATTATCCTTTCTAACTGGAAAATTGAAGACATTTTCTTTTCCAGTTTCGGGATTTTCCTCAACAAAGTTGAAAAGAGCTCCCATAGGTTGAGAGCTGAGATGTCCTCCCTTTGTCAGCTCATTGTTTATAACTGCCCTCATTCTCCTTGACTTTTCACCTTGCTTCCTGTCTTTATTTATAAATTTGACCATTGCCTTAAAAACAATTTCATTTGCCATCTGACCACTTATCGGCCTAAGTTCAATATTGGAGCAACCGAAATATTTTTTCATCTCCTCTCTAAGTTCTTCCTCCACATCCCTTATAAAATCAGTCCCCTGATAGAAATAAATTTCTTTTCCTTTCATCGTTCTATGTTCCGCATACCTTCCTGCAGGATCAGATATTTCACATAACTTCACAAGAAGGCTTGGTGTAGTTTCAGAGGGGATCAGATTTACACACTCCCTCTGTCTCCAGATATTATTCCTTTCAACTTTTTCACATAAATTAGAAATTTTAAATTCCAGCTCCATATATCACCTCTATTTAAAGTTTTGATTCTCTATCTCCTTTACCTTCATAAATCTTCTTTCATGCCTCCCTTTCTCAAAAGGAGTCTCAAGCCATAGCCTCACTATTTTTATGGCAAGTTCACCATTTAAAAGTCCAGGTAGACAAAGAAGATTTGAATTGTTGTGGGCTCTACTTGCTATGGCAGTGGTCTCGTCATGACATAGAGTTGCTATTACATTTTTAAACTTGTTTGCAACAACAGACATTCCTATACCTGTTCTGCATATAAGGATTCCCCGCTCATATATCCCCTTTGAAACTTCTTCTGCAACCTTAGACCCGTAATCAGGGTAATCAACAGACTCTTCAGAAAATGTCCCAAAATCCTCCATTGAAACAATATCTTTCAAATTCTCTTTAAGGAATTCTTTCAATCTATAACCCGCATGATCAGATGCAATCGCAACCTTTATCATTCTTAATTATCGATGATTTTTATAATATTTGTCAACATAAAAGTCAAAATTTTAGAGAAAATAAACATTGAAAGGCACTAAGTTAAATTTACTATCTGAGCTCCAAAAATACTTACAATAGCAGTTCTTCCAATCATTGTTCCTACCTTTGAGTGGACATGACCATGATATACATATTTTGGTTGCTTCTCCTTTATATATTTGAGAATTGCTTCACTCCCTGTATGGGCATAATCCTCTTTGTCCGTCATTTTATAAACAGGAGCATGGCAAATGAATATATCTACATAAGGGAATTTACTAAGATAGAAATCTGCTTCAGCATCATCCCATTGGTAATGCCCAGAATTTTTATAGTATGGCACTCCCTGCCAACCCCCTATCAAATAATTTCTATGCACAATAATTTTAAAATGGACATCTTCAACAAAACTTGGAAAAGGTTTTGCAGGATCATGATTTCCCTTAACAGCAAATATTGGCTTCTTATAAAACTCGTATATTTCTTCAAGGACATGAAAAGGAACATCCCCGCATGAAAGCACAAAATCTATTGGAGGCTTGAATTTTTCTATAAAATGGTAATTTTCATAGTCAGCTATTACAAGGACTTTGCTTGGATAAGCAATCACACTCCAATTATATTAGGAAGAAATAAAAATTACAATACAAAATAAAATTTCTAAAGCCAAAGATTTGACACCCGCTTACTTTTCTGGCAAATTTTAATTTATGTGTAAAAACTTTCTTAGGAAATGATTAAGGAAAGAGAGATAAAATTTTTGAATCCTTCATCCGCTGGATACAGATTTTTAATCCTTTTGTTCGTCGCCTTCCTTGCCTACGGAAGCTATTTTGCCTATGACAGCCTCGGTGCAATAGCCCCCCTTCTCATAAAAGCTCTTGGGATAGGAAGGGAGCAGATAGGAATCGCCTACTCCGCCTACAGTATTGCAGCAATTTTTTCTGTCTTTCTTGGCGGTCTTCTTGTTGACAGAATAGGAACGAGGAGAGCAAGTCTTCTCTTTTCATCCCTGATAGTCCTTGGAGCATTTATTGTAGCTGTCGCAGGGAATATTTACACAATTTATATCGGAAGGGTTATATTTGGAATAGGCTCAGAATCCCTTGTTGTCTGCCAGAGTGCAATCCTTGCAAGATGGTTTAAGGGGAAGGAACTTGCCTTAGCCTTTGGAATCTCTTTGACCCTCAGCAGATTGGGAACAATACTGAGTTTCAACATAGAAGCATCAATAGCTGAAAGATTTGGCTCCTTCCGTTCCGCCCTCTGGGCAGCTTTTCTATTCTGCGTTTTTTCTTTGTTTGCCAATCTTGCCTACTACTTCTTAGACAGTTTTGGCTCCAAAGTTTTAAATTTGAGGGAAGCAGGTTCAGAAGAGAAAATAAGATTGAAAGATATTAAAGAACTTCCATCCTCCTACTGGATGGCTGTATTTCTCTGCCTTACCTTTTATTCTGCAATTTTCCCCTTCACCTCCCTCTCAACGGATTTCTTCAATTCAAAATGGGGAATTCCCCTTTCTCTTCAAGAAAGTAGTTCCGGTCTTATTTCAGGCATAATAAACTTCTTTAGAGGGATTTTCAAAACAGCAGGCGGAATAACAAGTATTATAATGATTGCCTCAGCAATCTTTGCTCCAGTATTTGGAAGAATGGTTGACAAAATAGGGAAAAGGGTTAGCATCCTTATCATTGGCTCAGTCATGATGATTCCAACCTATATCTTAATGGGATTCACAAATATTTATCCCGCTTTTCCAATGATTTTTCTTGGAATCTCCTTCTCCCTTGTTCCAGCTGCTCTTTGGCCCTCGGTTCCTTTAATTGTAAGAGAGGAAAAAGTTGGAACTGCCTTTGGACTTATGACAATGATTCAGAACATTGGACTCTTTCTCTTTCCCTATTTAAACGGAAAACTAAGGGATTTAACCAATGGTTACACCGCAAGTATGGTAATGTTTACAACTCTTGGGCTTTTAGGTTTTACTTTTTCAATATTATTAAAGATTTCCGATAGAAAAATGGGGAACTTGCTTGAGAAGGGGAAGTAAAGAATAGATTAATCATGAGCAGGTTCCTTTTTCTGAGAGACCCTTCAAAAAAATGGATTTTCCTAACTGAAAAAATGGAAAAGAGCAAAGATTTTATTGTTAATTTGATGGAGAAAATGGGGAGAAAGATAAAATTTCTTGGAGGGAAGAAATTCTTTCAGGAACTCTCCTATATAGAGGCTTCGATGATAAAGGAAAACATAACAGTCCTTTATCCATCTTGCTATTCCCAAAAGAGGGTAAGCCTTAGATTCAGAATATTCATTGAAAAGGAAATGGGAAGGCATACCCTGATAATTATTCTCCTCATTGCCACCCTACCCTTTTCTGCAATTCTCGGTATTCTTCCAGGACCCAACATAATTTTCTGGACTGAACTTTTTATGCTCTATATCTATTTTAAAGGCGTAAAGGGATTAAAAGCTCTTTCAAAAAGAGCAAATCTAATCCCTGATGAGACCCTTGGAAGATGGGAAATGGGCGAAAAGAACGAGGAAAATATGAAAGGACTGATGGAGAAATTTTCCATTGAAAATTTGGATTTGCTAAAGGAATAATTTCTTTGCTAATATTTAAAATATAAAAAAATGTTGAGTAGATTTGCTTTTTCAAAATTTCGATTTTTCCTGAGAGTCGAAGATGAGCTGATACTTCCATCCTTTACAGGTACAACAATAAGAGGCGGGTTTGGTTTCCAATTCAAGAAAATTGTATGTCTCAAAAAAGAGCTTAAAAAATGCCATGAATGTGCTCTTAAGAAGGTTTGTTCTTATGTCTACATATTTGAGACCTCACCTCCAGATGGCTCTGAAAAATTAAGGAAAATCCAGGATATTCCAAGACCCTTTGTTATTGAACCTCCTGAAGGATTAAAAAGAACTTATAAAAGAGGAGAAATGATGACTTTCAATCTAATTTTGATAGGTAAAGGAATTGATTATCTCCCCTATTTCATCCTTACATTCAAAGAGCTCGGAAGAAAAGGGTTGGGGAAGAGAAAAGGAAAGTATTTTCTGGAAAAGGTTTCTGTTCCTATGGATATAGAAGATAAAGATTTTAAAACCATTTATGAAGGAAAAGATGAGGCTCTTTCCAGTTCCTATAAAACATGGGATTTAGCTTTCCTTTTAAAAATGAGGAAAATAAAAGATACTGGAAAACTCTCGATGAACTTTCTAACACCCACAAGAATAAAACACAACGCTAAACTTATTGAAGACCCCGAGTTCCATCACATAGTCCGTTCCCTTCTTCACAGAATATCATCACTTTCATACTTCCACTGTGGAGAGGAGCTCAATCTGAACTTCAATGAAATTATAGAAAAAGCAATTGCGATAAAAAAGACAAAGTCAGAAATCAAATGGAAAGAAATTGAAAGATTCTCAAGAAGGCAGAAAACAAAAATGAAACTTGGAGGCTTTGTTGGTAAAGTTGTTTATGAAGGTAATTTCAAAGATTTTATTCCATTCCTCCTTTTAGGAGAGCAGGTTCACATCGGAAAATCCTGCACCTTTGGTTTTGGAAAATATAAAATAGAACAATAATTAGTCTATTTGTCATTCCTTTTTCCATAGCACATATTCAAGACACCATGGATAGAGAAAATTGAATCTCACTTTGCCTATCTTTTCTATCTCGCACTTATCCTTTGAAATTAAATAAATTTCCTTTATATTGTGAGCTTTCAAAAAATTCTGAAAAATAGCTGGGAGCAACTTTCTATGAAAAGACCACTTTGTCTCTATTGGAATTAATTTTTCTCCCCTCCTTAGAATAAAGTCTATCTCTTCTCCCCTTTTTGTTCTATAAAATTTTAATTCTTCGAGAGGATTTAAATTTCTTAAAATTGATGTAAAAATAGATGTTTCAAGTAAAGAACCAGCATCTTTTCTTAAGAAAAGAGAACGAAAATCTTTAATTGTGAAATTTAAAAAGCCTGTATCCATAAAGTAGAGTTTAGGTAAATGAGTTATTTCTTTCTGCCTGTTTTTAAAATATGGCCTCAGAAAGCCTATTATAAAGGTTTCCTCCAGAATAGTTAAATATCTATAGACAGTGACTCTCGATATGCCCACTTCCTTTGAAATTTCAGAGACTTTCATTAATCCGCTATTCTGGGAGGCAGTGAATTCAATGAATGTTTTAAACTTTAATAAACTCTCCTCATTTAAAAAACTTCTCAATTCCTTATCCATATAGGTATTATGAATTTCTTTTAGAAGCATCTGTTTTAAATCTCTTGAATGCTCAAGAGCAACCTTTGGGTAGCCTCCATAAATCAAGTATTCTTCGTAAGCTGAAAAAAGACGAGAAATAAATGGCTCTGGGATAGGATTCCCCTTTGATTCTTCTAAGATCTTTTTTAATTCATCTTTTCCTGTGAAATGTAGATATTCGGGGAAGGAAAGAGTAAAAAGGGTAAAAACTACTTTCCTACCAGTCAATGGTTCTTCTAATTTGAATTTTAGTCTAAGGCTTGAAGAACCTGTAGCAATAACTTTTATCTCTTTATAATGGTCATGGATATACTTAAGTATACTCGAAGCATTTCTCATGTAATGCAACTCATCTAAAAATAAATATGCCCTTTCTCCTTTTCTCCACCCAAGGGCTTCAAGATAAGAAAGGAGATGTCTTGGTGTATCAAGATAAGCTCTCAAATCTAAGTCTTCAAGGTCTATAAAAAAAGTTTTTTCAGCTTTCTTTTCTATTTCATCTTTAAGATAGTGAAGTAATGATGTCTTCCCTACCTGCCTTGCTCCTAAAATTACAATAATCTCATCCCTTTCTATCCAGGGTTTTATTCTGGCGATTATATTCCTATACAAAAAATTTGTCTTTTTTGTATACATAAATATACAATTTTTCCATAAAACTTTTCTATTGTCAAGTTTTGTGCCCATTGGAGAAAATATTGGAACAGAAAGACTGGTATTTCATATGCTATTGATAAAAATTTCTCAATTGTTTTGAAATTTCAAAAATGGTAATATTAACCCATGAAAGAGGAAGATATAATTGAAATTATTAGAAAGACAGAATCTTCATTAAAAATAAATCCTTACCATTACATTGAATTTCTTCTTTTGAGGAAATAAATGGGCTTTAAAAGGTTAAGAAAAACAAGAAAAAGAGACCCTGAGAAAAGGGAAATACTCCTTCAACTTGCACTAAAAAAGATTGAAGCAAAAGAGAAAAAGACTTTCAACTAATTGGAGAAAAAAGAAGGAAATTAAGATTTAAATTAGGAGAAAAGAAAATGCTAATTAGGAAGCTTTTATTATTTCTTTTGGGCTTTCAGCTTTTATTGCCTCTTTTAAGTAATCAAAACCCAAAATACAAAGAACTTTTCGAATTCATAGTGGGAACAAAGTTTGTAGATGTTCATTCCCATCCATCCACAGGTCATACTAAATATCAAATAAAAGACCCCTACCCTACTCTTGAACCACCCATTTCAAGACCTTTCTGGATTATAAAAAAAGAGAGAATAGCTGTTTTTGACTCAATGCAGGTTCAGGCTTTAAAGGAAATTTATGGGTACAAAAAAGATGATGTAACAGAGAGGGATATTGCGGAGTTGGAAGCTTTATCAGCAGAATTCTGGAAAGAGGGAGAAAAGAAAGGATTCAATAAGATTCTTGACATTTGCGGAATTGAAAAGGTATTTTCCAACTCAAAATTCCCCAAAAAGAATCTTGATGAAAAAAGGGTTCTATGGGTTCCTTTTGCTGATCCTCTCTTCTATCCCCTTGACCCATCTAGAATAAAAGCCATAAATAACCATCTGCGTGAGGCTCTTCAGGATTATCGAAATGAAGTTTTTGAACTCTCTAAAAAATTCAACATCGAATTTTCTGATCTTCCATCCTATCTCACTCTTATCGATACTGTATTAAATGATTACAAGAAAAATAATGCAGTTGCCCTAAAAGTTGCAAGCGGATACATAAGAACCCTCTGGTTTGATGAGGTTGATGAAGATGAGGCATCAAAAATATTCATTGATGGATTAAAAGGAAAAATTTCTGACTGGAAGACTTATAAAAAATTACAGGATTTCTTAGCCCGATATGTATTCTTGAAAGCAGGAGAACTTTCCCTACCCATCCATTTCCATACAGGATTTGGAGCTACTGCCACCTTAAAAAACCTTGACTCAAATCCTCTGAATCTTGAAAGCATATTTTCTGACATGAAATTCAAAAACACTGATTTTGTAATGCTCCATGCAGGTTATCCTTTCTGGGACAAGCTTAAGCCGATTCTTGAAAAAAGGAACACCTATGTAGAATTTTCAGCAGTTAACTGGTTCGTGTTTCATGATGAGCTTGAAAAAATTTTATACGAATGGCTAACCTATCCTGAAGCCTCGGAAAAAATAATGTTTGGAAGCGATGCAGGAGCTCCAGTATTCTTCTGGATTGCTTCCAAAAACTCAAGAAAAGCTCTTTACAATGCCCTTTCAAATCTAATTGAAAAAGGAATTATAAACCAGGAAAAAGCAATTCTGATTGCAGAAAAAATAATGAGAGGAAATGCCATCAAAGTTCATCGCTTGAAATAGAAGCTTTATGACTTTATCTCCTTAATCAACTTTTCTCTCCGATGCAACGCCTCTTTTAAGAACTTTTCAGCCTTATTTAAAGCCTCTTTTGCCTCATCCTTTTCAACATCTACAATGTCTCCATAATCAACATCCTTTCTAAGGGAAAGAAGCTCCTTTAAAACTTTCATCATCTCCTTTGAAATCAGACCAGTATTAACAAAATCAATTGCAAAGAGCTTCAATGCTCCATCACGAGTAGTTGGCTCAAGTCCTTTTAAGATTAGTAGTGCTCTTACTGCATGTAAAACAGCATAATAACTCCTATTTACAGATGTCTTAAACATTTCCACTTCAAGAGACTTTCTTGCATCCTCAAACATCTCCTTTGACCTTTCAGCCCTTAAATTTGAAAGAGCAATTCTCTCATCAAGGGGTAATTTCTCCATGTATCACCTTTCCTTCTTCCATAATATTTCTAAAAAATCCAGTTTTTACCGCTCTCTCCTTTTCAAAGCTTTTCAAATCTCTAAGGATAACTGAGTATGGAATCCCTGTCTTTTCTTCCTCTTCCATGAAAATTCCTATAACTTTATCTAAAATCTTAAAATTTCTTTTCTTTAAAATAACAAGGACATCAAAATCAGAATCACCACAGAAATCTCCCCTTACCCTTGAACCAAAAGCTACTACTAAGAAAAGGTCACTCCCAAATTCCTTTTTCAATCTCTTTACAGCTCGAGAAAGGGAGAGTTTTTCGATTGCAAACATACTCCTATTATATCATGAAAAAAGCTTAGAAGAAGAAAACGCATGAAATCAATAGTCTCTTATTCTCTACGAGAGCCCGAAAGAGAAAGGAGCTAAAACAAGGGGGGAGAGAAATTGTTTTAATTCCTTATAGGTAGGCTCAAAATAAAATCAGACGATGGGCTTATGGCTCAAGGCATTAGTTTTGATTTTTGAATACCCCACAATAACTTACCAACCTCTTCTATTAAGCCCTTCACTTCATTAATACATGTCCTATCTATATATCCAAGGTCTACTGCAAATTCTAAAAGATACTCCACCTCTGCTATAGAGCCAAGTGCTATATCTATAAAATGTATAAATTCCTTCTTGCTCTTTCTGTTATATCCTTCAACAATGTTTGTCGGTATAGATAAAACTGCTCTTTTTAATTGTGTTGTAAGTACAAATTGCTCGTGTTTTGGAAATCTGTCTGTTAGCCTGTAAATCAACAATACAAGCTTGTGTGCCTTCTGCCATACTATTAAGTTCCTATAATTTGCCATTAAAGCATTCTAACATTTTTTAATGGAATCTTCAGCCTAAAGCCTGATTTCATTCCTTATAGGTAGGCTCGAAATTCTACGCCTTTCACAAATTCAATGTCTTTTGTGTAGTTTCAATTCCTTATAGGTAGGCTCGAAATTGAAAACTTGACTTTTTAAAAAAAAGCAATACAAGTTTCAATTCCTTATAGGTAGGCTCGAAATGCCTTCAGTTCATTTTGCATTTCCAAGCTAATTTTATGTTTCAATTCCTTATAGGTAGGCTCGAAATACCTCCATTTTGTAGACTTATTCCCCCTCCTTTCTCGTTTCAATTCCTTATAGGTAGGCTCGAAATTTTTCCACAGAAAAAATATATGCATCCACAGTCTAAGGGTTTCAATTCCTTATAGGTAGGCTCGAAATTTGTGGAAAGAGATTTTTAAACCTGTGGAAAACTCAGTTTCAATTCCTTATAGGTAGGCTCGAAATATTGAGTCGGAACGAACTTTATTCCGCCTTCGGTGAGTTTCAATTCCTTATAGGTAGGCTCGAAATACTACTGTGTCTCCTTCTTTATCGATTAATTGAATATGTTTCAATTCCTTATAGGTAGGCTCGAAATACATCGTCTTTGCATTGCTCCCAAGTATCTCGGCAAGTTTCAATTCCTTATAGGTAGGCTCGAAATTCCACTAAAACTCATTCTTGCTACAACATACCATCTAGTTTCAATTCCTTATAGGTAGGCTCGAAATAAATCTGAAAACTCTCAACAGTTAATAGTTTTTCTATGTTTCAATTCCTTATAGGTAGGCTCGAAATAGAAAAGAGATTTAGAGAAAATTTTTAAACCTTTGTTGTTTCAATTCCTTATAGGTAGGCTCGAAATAAAAATTTGGATTGAGAAAGGCTTCGAGGAAGCTGGTTTCAATTCCTTATAGGTAGGCTCGAAATTTTAATGTTCCCGAAATTGATAGTGATATTCCCTACAGTTTCAATTCCTTATAGGTAGGCTCGAAATTTCTGAAGTTCCCGTTGTGCCTACATTTCCTCTTGCGGTTTCAATTCCTTATAGGTAGGCTCGAAATCTGCCACATTTCTACCTGTCGAACTCGGAAATTATCAGTTTCAATTCCTTATAGGTAGGCTCGAAATTCTTTTTCTTTGTCTTCTTTTAAAATTCGAAAACTATGTTTCAATTCCTTATAGGTAGGCTCGAAATCTGCCACATTTCTACCTGTCGAACTCGGAAATTATCAGTTTCAATTCCTTATAGGTAGGCTCGAAATCGGGGATTCTTCTTCTCTTTTGAAAACTTTGATGATTCGTTT